>JAACWB010000007.1 GCA_009992215.1 archaeon | reverse complement strand
TCTTCAGTTGAAAAACTGTCATCATTCTGCATTAAAAATTTTAAAATTCTAAAATCCGATTTACTAAGAGCCAAGCTACATTTAATCACTTCTTCTATATCAAATTTTTTACACGCAAAATCTATCATTTTAATTAATAAAGATTATAATAATAAAACAAAAAGAGTTTATAATCTTTCTAAAACATTATTAATTCTTTCTTTGAACATGTCTTCATTCATGTAACCAACAATTCTTCCAACTTCTTTTCCGTTATTTACCATAACAAAAGCAGGAATACCTTGGATTCCGAATTTCATTGCAAGCCCTTGCTCTTCTTGAGTATCAAGCTTAAGGAATTTTAATTTTCCTTTATACTCTTCGCTTACAGATTGAAAAACAGGTTTCATCATTTGACATGGTCCACACCAATCAGCGAAAAAATCGATGATTATTGGAACATCTGAATTAATAACTTCTTCTTCAAAATTTTCTAAAGTTAATTCTTTTACTGTCATTTTGTTTTCCTTAATTTAATTACTGTAACAAAATAGCAGTTCTTTATAAACGCTTTTGTATACTGCGGATAAATGAAAATGATTACAGTACTTCTTTAGAAAAATTTTTGTATCCAATAATTTTTAAATAAATAATCTTTAACACAATTATGAAAGAGGAGAAAACGTTTAAAGAAATTTACCTTAAACCTAATTATGCCCCATGGACATTTAAAAAAATTCCAAAAAAAATAAACCAGATAATAAAAATAATTCCAAAAAAAAGTAAGATTTTGGAGGTTGGATGTGGTGAAGGCAATCACTCAATATATTTGGCAAAAAAAGGATTTGATGTTATTGCAATAGATTCTTCAAAAAATGCTATAGAATTTGCAAAGAAAAAGATTAAGAAAAAATTTAAAATAAAATTTTTATGTAAAGATTATTCAAAAGTATCACAATATAAAGAGAAATTTGATTTTATATTTGATTGGAGATTTCTTCATGAAATAAAAACTAAAAATGAAAGAAAAAAATATATTGATTCTATTTCAAATGCATTAAAGGACGAGGGAAAGTATTTAACTGTAGCTTTTAGTGGAGATTCTAATTTCATGGGAACTGGAAAATTAAGAACTTCTCCTGCGGGAATTAAAATATACTTTGCAACATTAAAAGAAACTGAAAAGTTGGTAAAAACAAAATTTAAAATTTTAAACTCTAGGCACATTATTCTTCCACAAAAGCCAAAATTGAAGATATTAGGAAATTACGTTCTAAGCATAAAAAAATAATACTAAAAATTTCCAATTTTGAATTATTTTTGAGATAAAATTAAAGATTTTTATTGCGTTGTTTACTTCTGTAAACGAGCAAGGAAAATCTTTGCATTTTAGCCAAAAAGAAACAAAATTAAATTATTTTTCCATTAATTCAGCCTTCCCATCTTCCAAAAAAACACTTGCAATTTCTTTTGGAATATTTGCAAATTGGCCAATTAAGTAAGGACCAAATTTTTCTCCAGTAGTTGATAAAAATTCAGGAGTGTCCTCCAAAAACACAATTAAATTATTTTGTTGTAATTCCTCATCTTTCTTTCCATTCAAAGATTCATTCATTTTTCTGTCGCTCTTCTCAATACATTGCATCAAATCTTCAAAAAGAGATTTTTCAAGTAAAAGCATATTTTCAAAATCTTGTTTACTAATTCCAGTCTCACTAGCAATCAAAACCAAATTCAGAATCTTTTTTCTCCTACGACGAAGAAGCTCTTGAAAAAGAGTTATTGCATTCTCAAGTTGTTTTTTTGTCTTTAACAAAACATCACTAAAAACATCATCTTCCTTTGAAGCTGCTTCTCTTTTTTCCTTCAAATATTTAGATACATCTTTAATAAAACTCTTTGGAATTGGTTGTAAATTTTCAGAATAACGCTCTTTTTTTGCCGCCTCATAAATGTCCTTGTAAGTAATCATACCGTAAAAAAAGTATGACTCCTTTTAATTATTATTGTTCTACTAAAAAATAAAGACACTATTTTGTAAAACCAACTTTTTTCAAAAAATCATGCCCAATAATTCTCTTAAGAGCGCCCTTCCTTGCCTCTTCCTCTGTAAAATGTTTCTTTTCCTTAGGTAAAGAGAAGTTATATAATAAAACAGGTACAGGGTCACTTGAGTGAGCTTTAAGTTTGCATGGAGTTGAATGATCTCCCGTAACAACAACCTTAATTTTATTCATTGGAGCAATTTTACAAAGATACTTGAAAAAATATTTGTCAATGTATTCAATCATTGCCTTTTTTTCAAATGGTTTATTATCGTGCCCAGGAATATCAACTTCCTTAAAATGTACATAACAATAATCTGCCTTCTTTAGATTTCTTTTAATTACTCTCTTAGAATGTTCAACCGATTTTTTTAATCCAGCCCACAAGTTTTTGTAAACATCAAACCCTTTTAGTTTTGGATATTTGAAAGGATAATTTTTGATTCCAGACATAATAGAAAATCCAACTTCAAGAGGCATTGCATGTGTTGAAATCCAGCCCTTGTATTTTACGAGCTTTGGTTTTTTTGAACCAGGTCCACGAGCAAACAAATAATTCGCAGGAAGTAAACCTTTCATAACTCTCTTTTTATTTATTGGATGATCTTTCAAAGTTTCATAAACCAAATCAAAAAATTCATTAACCATCTCAGCAGTTTCTCTTGATTTTATACTTTTATCTTTAGGTAAACAAGGTTCAACTTTTTCAATCTCTCGTCCACCTCTGTGGGTGTAAGTAGAATCATTTCCAGTTATAGTGTCAACGTAATGTCCGTGAAAAACCAAAACTGCTCTATGTTGACTAATTGGCGTAAACTCAAATTTATATGGAAATTCAATTTTATTTATGACCTTTGCAAGTTTCTTTGCTTCTTTTGTTGGAAGTGTTCTACCTGCACGCCTGTCAATTACATTTCCTCTTTCAAGTGAATCAATTGTTCCAAAATTAACTCTGAATACTAAATCTCCAGGAGTTAATTTTACTCCTGCCCCAACAGCCTCAATTTGACCTCGAGGACAAGCATCAGGATTATTTCCAAACATTGAAAGAATTGCATGCTCTGAACCAGGAGTAAAACCAGGCTTCACTGTATACATGTAACCCATTTCTCCTCTTGTCGCTAAAAAATCCATATTTGGGGTATTCGCAGCTTCCAAAGGAGTCTTACCTTTAAGTTGATAATTTGGTAAGTCACCAAGTCCGTCAATAATAACTAAAATTCCTTTCATTTTCACCTAAATAAAAAAGTAATGAATTGTTTATAAGATTTTAGATTAAAAACAAAACCAGTAGCCCTACCGCCAAAATTAATAAAGAAATTCCTAAAATAATTTTTCCAAACTTCTTTGCTCCTAAAAAGTAAGCCATTCCTGCTTTTACCATTGTGTTAGACGCAGCTGCAAGAATTATTGAAGTTGTTGCAACAAAATTACTTATTTCTCCAGATTTACTCAAACTTGCCATAGACAAAGTGATTGCATCAACATCAGCAAGTCCAGAAAGAATACTTGTTATATAAAGTCCAGTTGAACCAAAAAGAATTTGCATGATTTTTGAAACAAATAATATCAAAGCAAAGAATAATCCAAACTTCAAAGCAGGCGGAAGTGCAAAAGGTTGCTTGAATTCAATTTTTTCCAAGTTTCCTTTTTTTGAATCTTTTTTCATTAAAATCACAGAAGCAGTAAAACCTAAAATTGCCATGACAATTAAAGGAACTAAAACAATACTAAGTAAAGAACTGTTTACAATGGCAACTTCAAAAATTATTCTGATAAACATAACACTCATTGCAACGATTACTGCAATAACAAACGGAGTGTAAACCTTTTTATTTTTTTTACTCTCCCCAGCCATTGAAAGAGTAACTGCCGTAGAAGAAACAAGTCCCCCAACAAAACCGATTAATCCATAACCTCTCTTTGAACCACTAAGTTTAACTAAAAAATAACCAACAAAACTAATTCCTGCAACCAATATTACCATCAACCATATTTGATGAAAATTAAAAACATTTAACTGAGAAAGAAAATTTGAATTAATTCCAAAACTCTCAAAGATTTGTGTTAAACCAGGTATATCACTGGGGGAATAATCTCGATTAGGCAAAATTGGCAAAACCACTAAAGAAACCAAGGCAAATTTCACAACTGCCATCATTTCCTTTTTTTCCATCTTCTTTGCAAAATTATGAAATCTTTCCTTGAATGTCAAAAAAGCTACAATTAAAATTCCAAAAATTATTGCCAGTTGCATGTTTCCCGTTGTACACATAACCCCTAAAACATAAACCATTATTGCTGCAACTTCAGTTGTCGCCGACGTTGACTTCTCCCTCATGTAAGTTAAAATATAAGAAACAATTGTTAAAACAATAATTCCCGAAAAACCAATAATTACAAATAACGAATCAAATCCTTTTCCTAAATAACCCAAAATTGCCCCGAAAAAAGTAATTAAAATAAATGTCCTAAATCCTGCAAACCGTTTCAAGTGAATATGTTGCTGCGTGTACTCTCTTTGTAAACCAATGAGTGCACCTAAAAAAATTGCAACTACAATTCCCCAAAGTTCAGCCTCCATAAAACATTTAATTCAAGCATAAATTTAAATGCTTCGGAAAGAATTGAATGTTTCCCTTTAGGGTGAGCAAAAGCGAATGTGAAAATCTTCTGAAAGTGCCAATAAATTATTTCACAATTTAAAGCAACTTTCATAGAGTTTGAATTGGGATTGTTTTGGATTAGTCGTTTTCCAATCGACCCAAAACATGAACTCTAACATTTTAATTTTGTCTCTATTAAAATTAAAATGAAAAAGAAAAAAAATAATTAATTTAAAAGGGCTTTAGCAATTTTAACAATTTGTAAATTGCCAAAATTTTTTTCAACATCAGAAATCAATTTTTTTAGGAATAATTTATTATCCTCTTTTTTTTTCTTTAGTTTGCCAAGTAAAACTATCCAAAAGATTATTTGTAGAATCATATAATTTTAATAATCTAATTACTGGTTCTTTTTTCCAAATTTTTTCTCTTGATTCTTGGTGAGTCTCAAAAGTTATTTCCTTTACCCATTTTTTAACTTTATTAGGCAAATCTTTAGGCAACTTTTCTGAAGTGTCCTCCAAAATATCATGAAAAAGAAGTGTTAAAGCACCATACTTCCTTATTTCTTCTTTTAAATTAGGTTCTTGTAAAATTGTGCAAGCACACCAAATAGGGTGTACTGCATAAAAAGTAGATTTATCAAAAATCCTTACTTGTGGACCAGCTCTTTTTTTAAATTTTTTTTCATGAGCTTCTTTTACAAAATTAACATATTGTGTAAATTCCCTCAAAACATCTGTCATTTAATTAATAAAAAAATATCCTTTTTATTTTTTACTTATTACAAATTTATCCCAAAAACCTTAAAACCTAATTCTCCTATCTAATTTTATGTTTGGAAAACTAAAAAACAAATTAAAAGAATGGACAAAAAAGATTTCAGAAGTAGAAGAAAACGAAGAAGAAATTGAAGAAATTGTTGAAGAAGTAAAAGAAAAACCAACTAAAGAAAAAAAGAAAAAAGAAGCTAAAGCGCCAAAAGAAAAATCAAAAAAAGTAAAGAAAGAAATCGCTGAAGAAATTAAGACCACTGAAGAAGAGATTGAAGAAAAGTCAGACTTTGTAACAGAAGTTGAAGATGAAGAATTAAAGGAAGAAGGAAAGGAAAAAAAAGGATTTCTAAAAAAATTATTTTCTAAAAAAGAAGAAACACTAGAGGAAATTGAAACTGAAGAAGAAATCCAAAAAAAAGAAGAAATTAAACCAGAGGAAGAAAATCTCTCCATTAAAATCGACGCCTCGGGTGGGCGGGAAAAAACCACAATTCAGGGGGAGGCGGAGGAAATTCAACCAAAAGAAAGACAGTCTTTTTTCAAAAAAATTGTTTCATCTAAAAAAACAATAACTGAAGAAGAATTTAGAGAATACTCAGAAGACCTAGAAATGATTCTTTTAGAAAATAATGTTGCTCTTGAAGTAGCTGAAAAAATAATTGAAGAGTTAAAAGAAAAAATTGTTGGAATCGAACTTAGTAAAAAAGAAATTGAAGAAACAATTAACAATTCACTAAAAGAAATTATTGAAAGTGTGTTAATCGAACCGTTTGATATAATTGAAGAAATCAAAAATAAAGAAGAACCTTATGTTATGATTTTTTGTGGAATTAATGGGGTTGGAAAAACAACACAAATTGCAAAGTTTGCTCATATGTTAAAAGATAAAGGAATAACTTCTGTTATGGCGGCAGGCGACACATTTCGTGCAGCAGCAGTTGAACAACTAAAAAAACACGGAGAAAATTTAGACGTGAAAGTAGTTTCACATGATTATGGAAGTGACCCTGCTTCCGTTGGATTTGACGCAATACAATACGCCAAAAAAAATAACATAAAAGTAGTTTTAATTGACACAGCTGGAAGAATTCATACAGCAACAAACCTTCTTCGTGAAATGGAAAAAATAAAACGTGTATGTAAACCAGACAGAACAATTTTTGTTGGTGAATCAATAACAGGAAACGATGCAGTTGATCAAGTAAAAGCATTCAATGAAACAATTGGAATTGATGGAATTTTCTTAAGTAAAGCTGACATCGACGAAAAAGGCGGAACAGCCCTTTCCGTTGGATACATAACAAAAAAACCAATAATCTACTTAGGAACAGGTCAAGGTTACGAAGATATCGAGCCATTCAACAAAGAAAAATTCATCGAGAAGTTAGGATTGGATTAAAATGAATAAAGAATACTTATTAAGAAGAAAAAAAGCAAAAGAATTAAACACAAAATTAAAAGATTTATGTATAGGAATAGTTTTAATTGGTTCTGTTGCTTATTCTTCAAAAAAAGTTACAAAAAAATCAGATTTAGATATTCTTCTTATTACAAAGTTCAAAAAAATGAATTTTAAAGAATTTTACAAAAGAATAAATCAAACATATGAATCAAAAGTTATAAATGATGCAATCAAAACAAAATTCAATATATTTAGTGTAGTTTATGAAGAAGAATTCGAAATTGGATTACATATCTGGGATATAAAAGCATTCAACAATGTTATAAATCTAACAGAAAAGAATATTCTTTTTAGAAGAAATGAAATTAGCAAAAATTACCCAAAAGTATCTAAGTACCGAACATTTAGAAACATTTCTGGAAAAGAAATAAAATTAAAAAAAGTTTATAAAAAAATAAACTCCGGAAAGACAATAGAATTTTCAGCTTTTATTGAAAAAGATCATGAATTTTATCCTGATGTTCAACTAACCAATCTTTTGTTAAATCCCATAATTTTAAGTGAAAACAAAAAAATAATTAAAAAAGGTATTGAAAAAATGAGAAAAAATTTACAAATTAAATTAAATAAAATGTATCCTCAAAAAAACAAAAAAGAATTAGATTTATTTAATGCCCTACCAGACAGGATAAAAGAAAAAATTGATTTAAATTTGAAAAAAAAGTTAAGATTTTAAAAAAGATAATATAAAACATAATTTACATAATTTCACTAATTGAAATCATTAGAATAAAGTAAACTCATTTGAAAAATCCAACTTCTAATAAAATAAGAAACTAATCCCCCTCAAAACAAAATCGATTTTTATTTTCAGTAATCAAATTATCTATAGATCCTTTAAGTCTTTTGTAAACATCTTTAACTTTTTCCTCTTTTCCTACAGGGTCATATCCCGAAAAAGTCAAATAACCATCACTAATTCTAAACACAGAAAAATTAATCCATTCCCGAATAGATTCTTTTGGTGATTTTACTCGCTCAACTGAAATTTTATATCCACGATACTGGCCTTCCATAAATAAAAAATAAGATTAACATTTATAATTATTTATATATAAAACTAGATAGAACAAAAAAATTATCGAAATAGAATAAACAATTAATGACTAATCTCTCTCAAAACAAAATCACTTTTTATTTTCAGCAATCAAATAAAATTTATCAGTATTTTTAATATGCCCAACAATCATAAAGTCATCCATTTCTCTACCAATAAAACCATTTTCCTCGTTGTCTCTCCAATGCGCCTTTGAAACAACATAAATATTTTTTCCAAAAGTTTTCTTTGCTTTTTCTATTTTCTTCTTTAAATGAGATATTTTTCCATAAAATTCAGATTTCACATTAACCCCCGTATAATAATCAAGCTTTTCATGCCCATTAAACTTTCTTCCTTCAAAAGGAACAACTAAATTATTATCTTTTATATCGATTAAATCAGGAAAATGTTCATTTCCGTTAAGATTACTAAACCTACACTCTAAAAGCATTTGAGAAATTGGATTATCTAACTCATAAAGAGAAAACATTGGTAATCTAAGATTTATCTTTTCAAAAGAATCACAATCTGAACTAAAAGCACTACTAACCTTTTGTCTCTTGGTTTCATATCTTACCGATTCATTAAACAAACTTCGGTCAAGGACAGCATATTCTTTCACAAATTTCTTTTCTGTTATCAATTGTTTTTTTAAGGATTTTAATGTAGAATCAGATTGTTTAAACATTTTTTCAAGAGAACCAATTTTTTCATTCATTTCTTTTCTAAATTTCTTTTCTGTTTCCTCATAAATTATTCTTTCAACTAAATATATATCTTCCATATTATTAGAAAAACTATTTAGTTCAATCAACGCATTTTTTAAATCGGTATCATAATTATTCCTTCTAGTTCCAACTTCATTAATTGAATTTGTTAATTCTTTCACAAAAGAATAATCATTTATATTTTCATGTTTCTCAATATATTTATCTAATCCGTTTCTAGAAATAAATCCATTATTTTCAACCATAAATTAAACTGCATAAATTCCTTTAAAAAAATATATGTAACTCACTAAACAATAAACCTTAAAACTCTCAAATTCCCCTTATTTCTATTAAACTTACCAGCCACAAGCTTCTGGCTACCAGCTACTAAAAATGTTAGAAAAATTAGGAAACGCAATAAAAAAAGCAACAGACAAGATAAGTAATGCAATCTTTCTAGACAAAAATCTAGTTGATACAATCGTTCGTGAACTTCAACGTGCCTTAATTGAAGCCGATGTTTCAATACCTTTAGTAAAAGAATTATCAGAAAAAATTCGTAAAGCCGCATTTGACGAAAAAATTACTGGAATAGAAAAAAAAGAGCATTTAATTAAAATTTTACACGATGAACTAATCCACATTCTTGGAGAAAAAAAAGAATTAATCCCAAAAGAAAAAGGCCAAACAAGAATTATGATGTGTGGACTTTACGCTGCAGGTAAAACAACAACAACTGCAAAACTTGGAAACTACTTTCAAAAGCGAGGAAAAAAAGTTGCACTTGTAGGACTTGACGTTTGGAGACCAGCCGCAAAAGAACAACTTGAACAACTTGGTAAAGAACACAACTTAAACGTTTATACTGTTCCTGAAAATGATTCAGCAATAAACAACTGGAAACAAATTGAACCAAAGCTAGAAAAATATGATTTAGTAATTGTCGACACAGCTGGTCGTCACGACTTGGATTCTGAATTAGTTGAAGAAATTGAAACACTAAATAAAAAAATAAAACCAGACAAAACAATTCTTGTAATGCCAGCTGACATTGGGCAAGCTGCAAAAAATCAAGCAGAGAAATTTTCTAATTCACTAAATATAACTGGAGTAATAATTTCCAGAATGGACTCAACTGCAAAAGGAGGGGGAGCCCTAACAGCATGTGCAGAAACAAACTCGGGAGTTTATTTCATAACAACAGGAGAAAAAATTAACGACATAGAAAAATTCAACCCAGAACAATTCCTTTCCCGTCTTCTTGGAATGGGCGACTTGGAAAGTTTAATGGAAAAAATACGTTCGGTGACTGACGAAAAACAACAACAAAAAATTCAAGAAAAACTGCAAGAAGGAAAAATAACTTTAACTGACGTTGTTGAACAAATCAAATCAATGAATTCTCTTGGAGGAATGGACAAAATGCTCTCAATGGTTCCAGGACTTGGTAAAGCAAAAATTGACAAAGCGCAACTAGACGAGCAACAAAAAAAAGTTGCAAAATGGGAACACTTAGTAAACTCAATGACAAAAGAAGAAAGAGAAAACCCTGAATTAATAAAAAAAGAAACAACAAGAATTGGAAGAATTGCAAAAGGTGCAGGAGTTAACAACTCTGAACTTCGTGCACTCCTAAAACAATATGACATGCTAGCTGGAATGGTAAAAGGAACACAAGGAATGGATATGTCTGAAGGGATGAACCCAAAACAAATGGAAAAACTCATGAAAAAATTCGCTCGTGGAGGGCGAGGAAAAATGAGGTTTTAAAATGATTGGAATAAATGCTATACCTTTTTACAATTTAGTACAAAACCAACAAATAATTTTTATAGAAATTAATAGCCTTTTTGAGATAATTCATAACCTTGGACATGAATTATCTGAACCACAAGAAAATAAAAAAGATTTTTTAAAGATTAAAAAAGAATCAAAAGAAAAAATAAAAATAAAGGTAGAAAAAATTAACATATTGATAAATAAATTTAATCAAAATTTAAAAACATTTAAAGATTCATATAACTTCAATCAAATTCCTTTAATAAAAAAGAAAGTAATACAAATTATTGAAATTTTTGAATATAAAAAAGAAAAAGAATTAATAAAAGTTGAAGGGAGTTTTATAAAATACCTCAAAAAAAGAAAAGAGAAAATAGAAAAAGAAGGTTGCGAGATAAAAAAAGAAATAGAACACCAAAGATTAAAAACATATTTCAGTGTCCAAAAAACATCGCTTGCCTTACAAGAAATTAATGAAAAAATTAATGAAAAAAATAGGAAATTTTTGAAATATAAAAAACTGAGTTCATCCGACTATATAATTTATTGGATAGAAATTGTAAATCTTTTTGGATTGGGTTATGAAGAACTTTCTGTATTTCTTTCAGGAAGATTACTTGAAAAAATCTGTACAGACTTATTAATGATTTTAGTGCAAAATAAAAAAATATTAAATACAAAAGAATCCATACTCGAGATGAAATTTGAAAATAAAATAGGGCTATTAAAAAATCAAAAAATTATTTCAGATAAAAATTATTTTAAAATACAATCCATAAAAATAGATAGAAATGATGTAGCTCACCCAACAGAATTAGACAAAATGATAAAATTAAAAAAAGAAGCAGAAACTCAAATTAAAACTGCTTTTGATGTAATAGAAGAAATTATGCCAACAAAGAAGATGTATGATTAAGATTAAATTTACAATTCTTCCCAAACAAAAAATAGCCTATTTAACTCACTCCCAACTGGGTGGTTGGAGGGGGTTGGTGGGCGCGTCTCAAAGCATTCGGGCGCGAAACAACAATAAATAAATACCCATTTTATCTTCTCAAAAAATGAAAACACTCTACACTTTACTTCTTACTGGAAGTCTCCTATTTATGCCAATGAAAACAAAAGACAGTTCTCTTTTAGAAAAATATTTCCCTTCAAAAGTAACTAACGAATATTTGGAAAAAAACACAAAAGATTATTTTCTTGGAAAAAATTTAATTGATGAAGTATATGAAACTCTAAAAGAAAAAAATCATTCTTACAGAAAAAGCCGTATCTATTTAGAAACAAAACCAAGAGATGAAAGTTATTCACAAATATATGAATTAACAGAAAATCAACTAAAAATAATTTACTTAACACTAGAAAACTTAAAAGAAAAAGAATTCAGAAAAGAAATAGGAAAAATTATTATTGATGACATTAACGATAAATATTCTGAACACGGAGGAATAACAACGTTAAACAAAAATAAAATTAAATTTAATCTTCTTAAAAGTGAATTGATTAGAAAAAAAGAAAATGATGGTTCTTACCTTCTTCCAGAAAACATAAACCCAGAAGAATATTTAACTGAATTTCATCTTCACGCTTCGCAAATAGATGAAACACCCTTTTCAGGACCAAGCCCACAAGATTTAATTGTACAAGAAGCAAATTTATTTTTTAAAGAAGCCGTTCATGAATTTGTTATAACATCAATAGGCAAAGGAGAATTTAATATTGACTATTTTGGTTCAGAAAAAAATAAAGGAAAAAGTATTGTAGTAGATTTAGGAAATTACGAATATTAACAATAATACTCCTTAATCTCTTCCAAAACTTTCATGTCTTCAACAACCCCTGAACTAATTAAACTCAGTTTTCCAAAATCAATATTACACCAAACCATCCAGTCAGTTCCATTGTCATTATATCTCATTTCATCAATAAATTTATCTAAAATTTCAATAAAAGAAAAATACTTCTCTTCATCCAAATGATATTTAATCAAACCATTCAAAATCTTTTGAATAAATTCTTTTATTCTCTCATCCATGCTACCAATTGCTAACTTCTCGCTTTTTTGCATAGCTTCAAAAGAAGACAAAATTCCTTCAAGTTCTTTTTCCATTGGGCTCATAAAAAACAAAACAAGGAATGGATTAAATATCTTTTGAAATTAACAAGCTACTTTGTTGAAACTATAATCCGAAGATAATTTAACTAGAACCTTTCTTCGTAATTAGGGCGCGGGGGGACGTGTCACAAAACATTCGGGCACGAATAATAACGAAGAAATTTTCGAATTTTTCAACACCGACAAACAAACCCTAATCTTTTTAATCCCTTTTTTCTTAACTAATTTTATGAAATATAAATCAATTTTATTTTTTATTGGACTAGCACTAATAGCGTCAGCAATTTTGTCGTTCATTCCAATTGAAAAAGCATGCGGACAAGAAGAAACTGGTTGTTACAAAGTACAAGCCTCAAATTATGATGAAGTATTCGGAATGAAAAACGCGCACCTTGGACTAGCAGCATTCGTTGCACTTTTCATAATTAATTTTTCACACATAAAAAAACCAACAAAAAGAAAAAAACAATTTCTAACTTTAGGTTTAACACTGGGTTCATGCCTCGGAGTATATTTTCTATACCTACAATTTTTTGTAATCCATGCAACTTGCCCATATTGTTTAACAACAGATTTGGGTGTAATAACAAGCCTAGCAATCCTACTATTTGCAGGAGACGGAAAATATAAAATAAAATGAAAAAACAAATATCTTCTGGTGCAGAAGCAGTAATTTATTTAGAGAATGACAAAGTCATAAAAGAAAGAATTTCTAAAGGTTATAGACATAAAGAACTAGACAAATCAATAATAAAAAAAAGAACAAAGTCAGAAACAAAACTTCTAACAGAAGCAAGTGAAATTGTTAATGTCCCGCTACCTGAAAAACAAAAAGAAGTTGACAAAATAATCATGCCCTTTATTGACGGACAAAAACTCTCCACTTCATTAAATAAATTCGAACAAAAAAAACAAGAAGAGATAATGTTTGAATTAGGTAAATCAATTGCAAAATTACACGAAAAAGGAATAATTCATGGAGACTTAACAACTTCAAACATGATATTAAAAGATAAAAAAATATTTTTAATTGATTTTGGACTCGGATACTTCAACGGAAAATACGAAGACAAAGGAGTTGACATTCATTTACTTAAACAAGCGCTCGAAGCAAAACACTTTGAAAATTGGCAAACACTATTCAAAGAATTTGAAATTGGTTACAGAAGTATAAATCCAAAAGAAGCAGAGAAAGTTTTTGATAAAATGAAAGCCATAGAAAAACGTGGAAGATACAAACATTAATTCTTCAACTTCTCATAAAATCCAAGGGTAATCACATCCTCTTGTATATTAACAATGTATCTTAAAATATCTCGTACATTTTGTTTCACCAAATCATTTTTTATTTTATTCATATCTTCCTTTATTCTTTCTTTCATGGAATTTTCCATTTTAATGAAATGCTTATTTCTTTTACCAATCAAATACAAAATTGCTCGCTCAAGTTCATTTTTTAATTCAGGCAAAATTTTTTTTGACTCATTCAAAACAATTTGATTTGTTTTTACCAACTTTGCAATTTCACTCAAATTGTCTTCAATATTTTCAAGCCTCTTACTAATTAAAAAAAGAGAAGGCAAAAAAAGAGGATTCTCAATCTTTGAAGAAATCAAAACCCCACGATTTTTTATCGAATAAGTAATAATTTTTGTAGCCAAATGATAAAGCCGATCAACCTCTTTTTCATTCAAATCAATTTCTTCCCAATCAAATAAAGAAACAATATTTTCAATTGAAGATTCAACTAACAAATAAACTCTATACAATAACTGAAAGATATCAACATTCAAATTTTCAAACATAATTTGAATTGACAATTTCTTTTTGTCTTCATAAATAATTTCTGCCCCAGGAAGTTCACTGATAATATTTCTTATGTCTCTCTTCGCTTCAGGAGAAATTTCTGATTTTGAATAAAAATTTATTTTTTCAAAACCATAATAATAAGAAGAAATTAATATTTGATTAATCCCAGAATTCATCTCATCCAAAGAGAAACTAATTTCATTTGAAGACAAAGAAACATTCTCTGGAGAAATAAGAAGCCCAGTTTCCATTTCAACCAAATTAAGAAGCTGTTGTGGTTTTAAATTAAAATCCTTCACCCATTCCTTCGGGAGTGAAATAGAATAAGTGCTTCCAGCAACAAATTGTAATTTACGAGTATATTTTTTCATAAATATAAATTATATTCAAACTATATAAAATTTATCAAACTATGTAGATATATAGGTGAAAACTATAAACAAAAAAATACATAAATTTGAATGAATATAAAAAGAGGTATTGCAATAATTGCATTGTCTTTGTCCCCGTTCTTATTCTCTTCAAAACCCCTCGAAACAAAAACAAAAGGAACAATAATAATTGAGCCAGAAGAATTCTATTTTCCTTCATTTCCTAAAGCGACTTTCTATAGCAAAAAAGACACAATTGTATATAATGGAGATTGTTGGGGAAGAATAAATTATAATTTAGGTGAAGGCCAATATAACATTAAAATTGAACCAGGAAAAGATCTCCTCACAGAAACAAAAGGAGAAGAATTCAAACCATATAAAACAAAAATAAATATTAATAGAAATGATAATTCATTAAAATCTGTGCGCCCAAGTAATTTAGAAATTCTAACAAAAAAGTAGCTCCGCTCGGATTTTCAAACCCGAAAGTTTGCAACATTTCAAATAAATTCAAAATGAAAAAATAAAAAATGTTGCGGGCTTGAGTTGTGGTCACGTGACCCCACAAAAATAGCCCCGCCCGGATTCGAACCGGGGTCACAGGATTCAAAGTCCTGTATCCTTGACCACTAGACTACGGGGCTAGTAAAACAATATAATAATCTAAGAATTTTAATTTATAAGATTTGTCATTTGCAAAAAATAAACGGATTCGAATCGTGAGGTCACAGCGAACATCTTTTGAAATTTCAAATAAATGAGTAAAGCGAATTTAAAGAACATTTCAAGAGTGAGAGTAAATTCAAAGTCCTGTATCCTTGGGAACTGACTACGGGGCTAGTAAAACAATATAATAATCTAAGAATTTTAATTTATAAGATTTGCCTTTCTCAAAAATAATTAAAGTTCGCATAAAACTTATTCTTTCACCCTAATAATGAACAATACAATTTATTACTCATAAAAAACCTGTTTCACTTTCACCGAGAAACAGAAACAAGACTGTTTCACTAAAAACTCCTAACTAAGATTACTATCAAAAAATACTCGGAATTTAATATAAAGATTTCATCACATGATTTATTATGAAAAAAGCACATCTCTATTGCCCATACGAGACAACTTTTTTTAACGAGCTTTTAGTTTACAAACCAGTTTTACCTGGAACAGAACTAAAACCAAATGCAAGAACTTCAAAAATAGAAGTATTTGTACTTGGAATCTTTGGGGAACAAGCATTGGTTCACTTACCACAAATGGTAAGACAAGAAAATAAAGAAACAGCTTTGGTAAATCTTAATTACTTAAGCTTGGCTGCATAACTCAGTTAAAAAAATATGGTTAATTTCCTGCCTTTTAGGTAAAATTAATTTTACTTCAAACCTAAAAGGCCAGTCTTTTTTTGAAACTAGTTTCCTAATTAAAAATAGAATTATAAAAAATTTGTCTGTTGATTTCTTGTCTTTGAGGATTTGAAAATCTGTTAAGAATATTATAAATATTTTTAGGAGGATTATATTTTTCTCCAACAATTAAATGAGCTAATTTGTTATATTCTACATTACTTTGAGAATTTGGTTTGATATATGTTGAAGGGACAAATTGCGCTTGAGAACGAATTATATTAATATCATGAGGAATCACAGCCATCACTGGAACATCACTTGTCTTTTCAATGTCTTCAAGGCTAAGTTCAAAATTTTTATTATGAACTTTGTTTAAAATTAAACCAGTAATTGGTGTCCCTTTTTCTTTGGCAGATTTAACTGATTTTAACGTCATAGAGAGAGTTGAAAAGTCAGGTGTTGTCACAACCAAAAGTTCATCAGAAGCCATCATAACTCCAAGAGTTTCATCATCTAAAGAAGGAGATGAATCAATTAAAATAACGTCGTACTTATCTTTTAATTCTCTAATTTTATTTTTTAATTTCAAGGGATTAACTTCTAAATTATGAAATAGTGAAGCAGGAACAATATCAAGCCCATGAGTTTCATAAATTACATCATCAATTTTTTCTTCGCCTGCCAAAACATGATGAAGTGTTTTAACTGGAGTAATCACATCTAAATGAAGTCCCAAATTTGGTGCAGATAAATTTCCATCAACTAGTAAAACTTTCTTTCCCATTTTAGCAAGTGAAGCTCCAATGGAAACAACACTAGAAGTTTTTCCTACACCCCCTTTTAGGCTTAACACACCCACTACTTTACCCATACTCCAATATATATTTTCTAGTTTATATATCTTACTTCATGTAATTACTGAGAATAAATGAACAAGAAAATCACTAAAAAATAAACGCAAAGCTTTAAAAAAGAAGATTTACACAAATATTCATGGCAAAAATAAAAAAAGTGAAAGTAGAAAAACAAAAATTAACTCAAAAAGAATATGAAAAAAAAGTTCTAGCCCTAGCTACTGAAGGCTTAACAGCAGAAAAAATCGGTCAAAGATTAAAAGATGAAGGAATTCACCCCTCAGAATATGAAGGGAAAATATCAAAAATCTTAGGCGACAAATACGTGAACCCAGATTTAAAAAACGTAGAAGAAAAACTAGCAAAGATTAAAGCACATTCTGAAAAGAATGCCCAAGATAAAAAAGCAAAAAGAGAAAAAGACAGAGTTTTCTCACAACTTAGAACATTGAAAAAATATTTTGGTATCAAAACACGTTAACTAGTTTCTTCTAAATTCTTTACAAATGGAAAATCAAAATATATTAGAGGTGAAACTAAAATACATTGTAAGAAGTTTTCTAGAACAAGTTAAAGGAGAAAATATTGAAATCATAAGCCATTTTGACACCGACGGAATTACTTCTGCAAGTATAATGATTCAAACTCTAAAAAAGTTAGATCAACAATTCTCATTAAAAATAATAAAAAGTTTGACAAAGGAAACCATTGACTCATTAGATAAAAACAAAGTCATTGTATTTTTAGATTTAGCATCAAACAGTCTTGGATATATTAAAGAAGCAAATTTAAAAAAAGTTTACATAATTGATCATCACGAAGTAGAAGAAGAAATTCCAAATAACGTTGAAATAATAAATCCGCAGCTTTGGGACAAAGAAAAAATTTCCTCTTCTGGATTAACATATTTATTTGCAAAAGAAATTGATGAAAAAAATAAAGACTTAGCAAAACTTGCAATTTTAGGAATGATAGGAGACCAATTAGAAAAAGATATTGACAAATTAAATAATGGAATCTTAGAAGATGGAAACATCCAAAGAAAAAGAGGACTATTAATTTTCCCTTCAACTCGTCCATTAAACAGAGTTTTAGAATATTCTTCTGACCCATTTATTCCAGGAGTAACAGGAGATATTAAAGGAGTTTTAGAATTACTTCGTGAAGCAGGACTAAACCCCGAAGGAGGAAAATACAAAAGTTTAATTGAATTAAACGATGATGAAATGGAACGATTAGTAACTTCAATTATTTTAAGAAATCCAAAAAAGAAAAATAAAGAAATTATTGGAGATTTATTTTTAATTAAATTATATGGAAAACTCGAAGACGCAAGAGAACTCTCCGCAAAAATTAACGCTTGTTCAAGAGACGGAAAACCAGAAGTTGCAATTGGGCTTTGCTTGGAAAATCAAGAAGCAAAGAAAAAAGCCGAAGCAATTCACGTAAAATATAAACAAACATTAATTTCAGGAATAAAATTTGCACAAGATTCAGAAAAGATTGTTGGTGAAGGTTTTGTAATTATCAACGCTAAAAAAAATATTAAAGACACAATGATTGGAACTGTAACTAGTATCCTTGCAAATTCTCCAGCATATGAAAAAGGAACAATAATTATTTCAATGGCAGAAGATGATGAAAATCAAATGATAAAAATTTCAGGAAGAAATGTTGGGCGAAGCGGAAGAAACGTTAGAGAACTTTTATCAAACATAATGATTCATTTTAATGGAGAAGTCGGTGGACATGAATTCGCGGCAGGTTGTTCAATTCCTCTAGAAAAAGAAGAAGAATTTATTTCAAAAATAAAAGAAAACTTTGAACTTGAAGTTGTAAAAATTGCTTCTAATTAATTTTAATTGTAAAATTAAAAATAACTAAACCCGTAACCTTTAAAACCACATCTCCTCTTAATTTTATATGGAATTTGAACAAGGAGACATCGTACTTTGTACTGTTGACAGAATAGCAGGAACAACAGTTTTTGTAAAAATAGAAGGAACAGAAAAAACTGGTTCAATTGTGTTTTCAGAAGTGTCCCCCGGAAGAATTCGTAATATTCGTGATTTTGTTGTTCCAAAAAAAACAATTGTTTGTAAAATTCTAAAAATTATGCCAGACCATATTGAGCTCTCACTTAGAAGAGTAACACAAAAAGAACAAAAAGAAGTTTTAGAACAACACAAATTAGAAAAAAGTTATGCAAGTGTCCTAAAAACAATTCTAAAAGAAAAAACTCCAGAAACTATTGAAAAGATAAAAGAAAAAAATAATTTATATGAATTTTTAGAAAACTCAAAAACTGATTCAAAAGAATTAGAAAAAATGATTGGAAAAGAAAACTCAACTAAAGTTTTGGAAATTTTAAATTCACAAAAAAAGAAAACGATTATCCTCAAAAAAGAAATTAGTTTAACAACAATAAAACCAAATGGATTAACTCTAATAAAAAAATTATTAGAAAATATCGACGGAATAGAAATAAAATATTTAGCAGCAGGAAAATACTCATTAAAAAGAGAAGATGAAAATATCAAATTAGCTGATAACAAACTAAAAGAAGCAATTACTTTAATTGAAGAAGAAGCAAAGAAAGAAGGAATTGATTTTAAATTAAAATAATTTTCTTCCCTCTAAAAGGAACATAAATCCTTAAAAAGGAAAAATGATAAATAATTCTATGGAAAAAGAGAAATTTTATGTAAAAATTGTAGGAATAATCTTTGATACATCAACAAGAAAAGTACTTGTAGGAAGATTAGACAATGAAGACCATTATTCTTTTATCGAAGGAGACTTAACACACGAAGAAGAACTGGATAAATGCTTAAAGAGAACAATTAAAGAAACAACTGGATGTACTGTGCATAATTTAGGTGCAGTTTACGCTGAAAACATGCTAAAAAATAACGAAAAACTAAAGATTCATTTCCTTTGTGAAATAAGAGAAGGAGAAGTAACACCGGGCGGAAAAATAACTGAATTACTTTGGGTTAAACCTAGTGAAGTAGAAGAAAAACTCGGCGTTGAATTACCTTCAAGACTTCATGAATATATTACTAATTTAGAATAATCTTAAAAAATTATTTAGACGTATTAATATCTTTTCTTATCAAATAAATTCCAAAAGCATTTGGAGAATTATAAAAACCATTTATATAATGATGTTTTTCTTTATTTATATCAAATATTTTGGATTGTCTTAAGTTTTCTAAGAAATTAATTGTTTGTTCATTTATCTTTCTAAATTTAACATCTAATTCCAGAGAATCAGTAAGAGTAATTCCCCCATAACCTGGAAATTTCATATCAAAATTTTTATAATCTCCATAAACTAAATCAGGAGCAATATTGCTATTCCTTGTAGGACCTTCATTAACAGCTTCATTATAATATATCAAAACCCTATCTCCTTCTTTTAGCAAAGTTAATTCTAAAATATCTTCAAGTTTTTTAATTTCTGAACCAAGAGGAAATTTACTAATTGCCATTAAATGTTAATACAAAACTAATTTAAATAAATTTATATTACAAAACATATGAAACTAAGAAAATGCCCAAATTGTAAAAAATATACCTTAAAAGAAATCTGTCCAAAATGTACTGGAAAAACTCTTGATGCACACTACAAATTTATAAAAATTAAAGACGCCCCAAAAAGCGATAACAGATTTTTCAAGTAAAATTAATTTATATAATTTTGAATTATTTTTGAATTAGTTTAAAATTTCAATCGACAACGCGTACTTCGGTACGTGTTCGTCGTTTCAACATTTTAAAATAACCAAAAAGAAACAAAATTACCCTTTTATTATTTTAACAAATTCAATCCCCTTCCGACTAGCTTTCTCAACTTCAAAAATAAATTTTTTATATTTTATTTTGTCTCCTTTGTTTGGAATTTTTCCTAATTTCTCTTGGATAAATCCTCCAAGAGTATTTGAAGTTTCAGATTCTAAATTTGTTTCCAATATTTTATTCAATTCTTCCAAGGGAATTTTAGCTTTAGTTCTAAAAAGTCTTTCATTTATCTTTGTTAAATAAGCACTTCTACGACGACTCTTATCAAAAACATCTCCAACAATTTCTTCTAAAATATCTTCAATACTTACAAAACCAATAACGTCCCCATATTCATTTACAACAAGAGCAATTTTCTCGTTACGTTTATCTAATTCACTAAGTAATTCATCAACTTCTTTTGATTCTGGAACAAACAAAACATCTTTTGCAATTGTTTTAATTTTTCTCCTTGTCTTTTTTTCGTGTAAAGCTCTAAGTACATCATCAACATCAACAATTCCAATAACATTATCTCTTTCATTCAAATAAATTGGATAACGAGAAAAAGGCGACTTTACAATAAATTCCAAAACATCTTGAATAGTTTTGTTTCCATCAATCATTTCAATTTCATCTTCGTAAGTCATCACATCAACTACTTTTGTATCCTTAAACTCCAAAATATTATGCATCATTTCAGCTTCGTCTTTATCTAAAACCCCTTCCTTACGCCCCATAGATAAAAATGATTTCAAATCTTCTTCAGAAATTTCTTCCTTTTTCTTTCCTCCAGAAAGTTTTGTAACAAATCCTGTTATTTTCTCAAAAAACCAAACCAAAGGAGATAAAATTTTCATTAAAATTTCAAGTGGTCTTGCAACTTTAAGAGAAACTTTAACAGCGTTTTGTGAAGCGAAAGTCTTTGGAGCAATTTCCCCAAAAACTAAAATCATAAAAGTCATAATTCCAGTTGCCATTCCAACACCATTTGATCCAAATAATTGAGAAAAAGTAACTGTTGCAAGAGCAGCGGCACTAATATTAATTAAATTATTTCCAATAAGAATTGTTATAATTAACTTATGTGTTTTATTTTTTATTCTCTGAAGAGCGAGAGCTCCTTTCTTTTTTTGTTCAACTAAAGAATTAATCTTAACACGGCTAACCGCCATTAATGCAGTTTCCATTCCAGAAAATATTGCCGAAAAAACAATAAGAAGACATAATATAACGATGTTTACACTTAGTTCCATTTCTTAAATCACTATCTACACAAATAAATCTGATTTTTTAAATCTTACTAGACTAAAGAAAAAAGAAATAATTTCAATAAATTAAAAAAGGCTAATTTCTTTTAACAATTAATGAAAAGACTAAAAAAAAGACTAAGAATAATGTTGTTAATTGTTCTTGGATTTATAGTTGGGGGAACAGTTTTTTATCACTTAGTTGAAAAAATAAATATCATTGATGCATTTTATATGTCTGTAGTTACATTGACAACTGTAGGTTATGGAGATTTCACGCCACAAACAATAGCAGGAAAAATTTTCACATCAGCTTACATTTTAATGGGGGTGGGAATACTTCTTGAAACAGTAAGTTTATTTTTCAAAATAAGAATGAACAGTTCCGCACACAACGAAAAAGAAATAATTAAACTTAAAACAAAATTGATTAAGGAGCAAAATAAAAAATGACACAAGAAAAAGTTTTAGTTTTAATTAAACCTGATGCAATGATTAAAAATTTATACGGCCAAATTATGCAAGAACTTGCAAGACTTAATTTGAAAATGATTGGGCTAAAATTAGTAAATGTAAAAAGAGAACTGGCGGAACTTCATTATGAAGAACACAAAGGAAAACCATTTGTTGAAAAATTAATAAAACACATTACAGGAGAATTACATGGAAATGAAAATGTTATCGCAATTTGCTATAAAGGCGAAGATGCCATAACAAAAGTAAGAACACTTGCTGGAAAAACAAATCCATACGAAGCAGGAAATGAAACACTTCGTGGAAGATTCGGAAGAATTAATCCTACAAATGATTGCTTTGAAAATGTAATTCACGCTTCAGACTCTCCTGAATCTGGAGAAAGAGAAACTTCATTGTGGTTTAACTCTGAAGAATTAATTGAATAATTATTTTTTAACTTCTTTTTCTAATCCTTTATTTAATTCAATAGGATTTGAAATATATTCTACACCATAAATTTTTTTATATAATGCGCCCAAAGAACTTAACCTCCCAACATAAGGATCCTTAATCGTTGGTTCACGAGGAAAAATACTTATTTTTTTATATCTTTCAAAATTACTTTCCCTTTTTCCAAAAAAATATTGCCATATCTCATTCAAATTCATAATAAACAAAACAAAACAACCTATTTAAGAATTATTATTCTCTAAAACCAATTTTGAATTATTTTTGAATTAGTTTGGAATTTCAACTTACAACGCGTACTTTGGTACGTGTTCGTAAGTAGAACATTTCAAAATAACCAAAAAGAAACAAAATTACTTAAGCTTTGTCACTGACTCCACCATCATTAACAAAATAAACCGCTTCTCCGTCAGGTAAATTTGGACTGTCAATTAATTTTGCAACACGGCTACCTTGTTTAGCACGACGTAAATACATTCTATAAGTTGAAGCGTGCCCAACAATATTTCCCCCAATTGCAGTTGTCGGGTCCCCAAACAATTGCGCAGGGTTTGCCATAACTTGATTTGTAACATAAACTGCCAAATTACAAGATTCAGCAAGTTTCATTAATTCATGCATATAACGATTAAGTTTTTGTTGTCTATCAGCAAGTTGACCACGACCAGAATATTCTGCCCTAAAATGAGCTGTAAGTGAATCAATTATCACAATCTTAATTGGTTCTCCCTTCTTTGCCATTTCAGTTACCTTTTCTAATAAAAGCATTTGATGATCACTATTAAACGCTCTTGCAACTAAAATATTTTTCAAAACCATTTCAGGATTAGCTCCAATGCCTTCGGCAATTTGTCTAATCCTGCTTGGCCTGAAAGTTCCTTCTGTGTCAATGTAAACAGCTTTCCCAGCTGAACCGCCTTTTTCCAAAGGCAATTGTACATTAACAGCCAAACTCAAACCTAATTGAGTTTTACCAGAACCAAACGCACCAAAAGCTTCCGTTATAGCTTTTGATTCAATCCCCCTTCCGCCCAGGAGTTCGTCTAAATTTTTACTCCCTGTCGTTATATACGTTACATCAGCCCTTTTTTTTGCAAATTCTACTCCATCACTAAAACCCAAGTCAAGCATGTCTCTTGCAGCTAAAATAGCTTTTCTTGCTGCAGCAGCCCCTAATCCAGCAGCATCACCAAGTGCAGCAGGACTCATTACTGCTAGGCTCATCAAATCAAAAATTCCAGCACTCTCAAGTTTACTAGCAACAGCAGGACCGATTCCAGGTAAATCGGTTAATTCAGGTTCTTTTTCCTTTTCTTCTTTCTTCTTCACAGATTTTTTCTTTGTAATTTTTTCATCAATATCTTCTTCAGGAGAAATAGCTTCTTTAATCTCTTCGACTTCTTTTCTACTAACCATAAAGAAAAAATACTTACTTACTTTATAAATTTTATATCGCTAGAAAATATAAATCAAAATATCGACGACATTTACTACTAAATAACAAGAACAAAAAGAATTTCTTTTCCACTTAATTTTTAAAAAAATAAATTTTGGTATTGGGCGGAGGAGGGGGTGGTGGGCGCGTTTCAAATCATTCGGGCGCGAATATAATAAATATATTAAATAATTCTAACAACGAACATAAAACAATCTAAAATCAAAAATAAAATCATTAAAAATAATTCAATTAATTTTCCACTTTTAACAAAACCTCTTAACCTGAATTTGAAGGGCCAAAACAATTTAATTCCTTGAACTGTAAAAATATCCAAAAATAAATGAATTGAATATCCAAATAAGAAAGGAAAAGCAAAAATAGGAAGAGTAAATTTCAAAATTAAATAAACAAGAAACATAAAAGTTAAACTATGTAAAAATCCCCTGTGTTTACTAAATGCAAATAAAACTCTCGAAGAAAACTTCCGTCCAAGTTTTGAAGTTGGTGAATCGATATCCGCTAAAACCGACGCAGCCAATGCAACAACAAAAAAGATAACTTTATTCTCTGAATATGGAAGATAAACTAAAATTCCAAACAACCCAACAAGTAAATGTGTCCAAAATAACATGGTAGTAAGAATGTTTTATTTATTAAAAATCTTTCAATCCCAATTTGAATTATTTTTGGGATAAATTCAAATTAGAAAGATATTCAATTATTTCTTCTTGTATTTCATTTGCTTTATCAAAATTATTACCAATATCTTTCAATAATTCAAAATATTCTTTCGCTTTTGATAAAACATAATTCTTATCTTTTTTAGAAAAGTTTTGGGAAGAATAAATTTCTTTTGCTTTATCCATTAATTCCTCCTTCACAAAATTTGCATCCATTTGAGAATTTAATTCTTGTACATCATAATTGCATTTCCTTAACATCAAACACATTAAATCAATTGCTTCTTGTTCAGTTAAATTTTCCAAACTACTCATTTCTTTATCTAACTAAAACAGTTAAAAAAACTTTCTTTTCCCAATTTTGAATTATTTTTGTGTTTAGACAAGGTATTTTCTTGCGTTGTTTACTTTCTGTAAACGAGTAAGGAAATAACAAAGTATAAACCAAAAATAAACAAAATTACTCTAGTTCGAGAAGAAGTTTATCCGTCTCAACTTCCTCAACAGAATTAACTGCAAGTTCGTAATTATTCATATAACTATTTCTCTTTATTGGACCAATAAAATAAAATTCCTTTCCAATTAACCCTTGTCTTTGTTCTGTCATTAATTCAGAATTATCATATTCTGTAAGTCCAATCTTTTGAACATTCTCATGAAACATAACTGCACGAATTGTGTCAGTCCCGTCATCAATCACAACATTCAAAATAGCTTTCTTTTCACTTGGAACACCATTTGCAAGTTCCTCTTCAGTAATCTTCTTTCCAGTTTCAACATTCGCTTCATAAAATCTAGGATCAAACGCCTGAACAATAAAAGCTCTTGTTTTTACAGTGTCCCCCGGAGAGAATTCATCAATTGTCTTCTTCTTGATTTGTTTTTCAGTTTGAATATTTGAAAATACTTCTGAACTAACGCTAAATTCAGAAAAACTACCTAAATGAACTTCGTTGTCTCTCATGCTACCTGAAGCAATTTCAATTGAAACTCCTTCTTTAACATTTCCAGACTCCAATAATTGAATATGATTTGTATCCCATAAAACAACCTTAATGTTTGATGTGTCATCAGCAACAATCATATTGGCTACTTTTCCAACATCTCCTGATTTTGTTGTATATTCTCTAATTGGATAAATTGTAACTACCTGTCCCGTAAAATTAACCTTCCTCATTCCAGGTAAAAGTTCATTAATTTTTAATTTCTCATGATCAAATGAAATTCCAAGTTCAGCCGCAATTACTTGAAGCGCACCTTCTTTAGAAATTAAACCAGAAAGTTTTGCCCTCTTTGCTTCAACACGTCGTTCAAGTTCATCATGCTCAATTCCAGAAATCTTTCCCACCTTTTCTAAAATTTTATTATAATTTCCTTCCATAAGACAAATAATTTTCTTTTCTTTTTAAGGATTATGTAACTTTTTTGAGAGATAACAGAATCAATCCCAAATTTTATAAACTAATTTAACCAAACAAAAATATGGCAGGAATAAATGGTGCTAAATACAAATTGATGCCCGAATCTCCAGAAGTAGATTTAGGTGCAATTGAAGAAGCTGCAAAAAAGATTGTAGAAGAATTCGGAGGAACAAACAAAGAATACGAAGTTCAACCGATTGCATTCGGATTAAAAGCAGTAATTGTATTTTTCTTCTATCCAGATGACCAAGACATCGAACCATTAGAAGAAAAATTCGCTTCAATCGAAGGTGTTGCTTCATGTGAACTAATCGATCAAAGAAAAATCGCATAAATTCACAAATTTTTTCTAATTTTATTTTATTTTTTTAACTAAATCTTTATTAAATAAGTCCCCTTAGGTAAGCCATGGATAAAAAATTTGTTGAGAAAGCAAATGATGTGCTAGAACTATCTGCAGTATATGTTCTTTCAATACTATTTCTTTATGTTCCAATATACTGGATAAGAGAAACCTCTCTTTTTCAAATAAGAGTCTTAGATAAATTAATATTTGCAACAATCCTGTTAATTGTCTTTTTTATTTCACTAATAATGATACAAAAAATAGTTTTATTGCAAAACATAAAACCTAAATTGACACAAAATGAAGCAAAAAAAATATTTAATAAAATAAAAAAATTAAATTTAAGAAAGAAAAAAGAATTTGAAGAATACAAGAAATTAGAGGAAGAGATAACATTTCACGAGATTAAATTCAACAATTTCTTAGAATTCTTTTTATTTTCAACAACAATAATGACAATTAGTTTGACTAGTTTTATGCCAATAAAACAATCATTTAAAGCACTACCTGTCCAAATAAAGAACACTTTAAGAAAAAATCAAAAACCAACTCATTTTGCATGGAGAGTTTTCTTTAATAATAAAAAAGAAAAGGAAAAATTATATTTTTTCTACTCTTATCCGAAGAATAATTCTAACTAAATCTTTATTAATAATTTTTTCTTAACAAATACATGACAGACACAGGATTAGATTTAAAAAATATAAAAGAAAAACTAATTGAGCAAATAAAAACCCAATATGATGAACAAAAAGCAAATGATTTCATTTTGAAAATAAATGAAATGAATGAAGAACAATTTCTAGAATTTTTAAAAAAACAAGGATTAATACAAGGTGAAGAAAATAGTAATTGTATTTTTTGTCAAATGATTGCGGGAAACATTCCAACAACAAAAATTGGAGAAAATGAAAAGGGAATTGCAATTCTTGAAATTAATCCAATTTCAAAAGGACACACTTTGATTATTCCAAAAGAACATTTATCAAAAGAAAGTGATTTGCCTAAAGAAATAGAGGAAATAAAAGAAAAAATAAAATCTGATTTAACTCAAGCTTTCAAGCCACAAAGAGTTGATGTTTTCCATGGAAATTTAATGGGGCATGAAATAATTAATATTCTTCCAGTTTATTCAGTAGAAACAATGGAAACAGAAAGATATTCTGAAACTCCTGAAGGATTAAAAAAAATAAAAGAAGAAATTGAAAATTCAAAACCAAAGGAAATTACTCTTCCAGAGAAACCAAAAGAAATTGAAATGGAAAAATCAAGTGAAGAAATAAAAGAAGATGCTTGGATTCCAAAAAGAATGTTGCCTTAATATACAATAAATTATTTACCTTTGAAACTTTTCAATTTAATTCCATTTAGAAAATTTTTTCGTAATTAGGGTGTGGCGGGACGCGACTTTGCGATTCGGGCGCGTGAAATAATGAAAAAATTTTTTTAAAAAATTACCTAAAAACCAAAAGCACTAAAAAAAGAAAAGCTAAATCCAAATTGAACTGTTACAAATAATAAAATAAAACTAATTAAAAATACTGGAGCAAATTGTACTCCATAACGAATCAAAACTTTCTCTTTATTTTTGAGTAATTCAATATCTTCCAAAGTCAAGCCATCCCATGTCGCCTTAACCTTTTTTCTTCCAATTTTAACATCTTCATAAAGCCAATCACCAAGAGTGAGTTTAGAAGGAGAAACATTTTTTATCATGCATGCTTCATCAACAGACTTCACATACAAATAAAAGTAAGGCAAAATAAAAACAAACAATCCCAAATAAAAAAACATCGAATAAAAGAATCCAATAATCAAAAACAAAGATGCAAAAACCAGCGCAATAATTATGTTTTGTCTATGCTTATCCAACTGAACCTTAAACTCCTTTCTTAATCTTGAAAAATTCTTTATTCCATAAAATGCACTAACTAAAAATCCGTAAATTGCACCAACAAATAAAAATAATAAAATAAAATAGAAAAACAATTCTAGGTTAGAATAAAAATTATTATAGATTGGAATAATCGCGCCAAGGCTCTCCATTAATTTTGCATCTCCTCCCGCAAACATTTTACCATAATAAAATAAATTTCCAAGAACAAAAAATATTCCATATCCAATTAATCCTTGATAAAAGAAATTCATGCTTCCTAATTCAAAAAGAGAATAAAAAAACCTAAACCCGAGTGCAAAAATAACCAAACTAAAATTCAACCAATTAGCAATTTCCCTTGTTCTAATATCTTCAACAGTTGCAAATATAATCCAAATTAATGCAAGAACAAATAAAAAAATCACCTCAACTGCCATAACAAAATTAAAGAAAAATAGTTTAAATTACTTCTTCTTTTTCTTTTTCATATTAGTTACTTTTTTTGAACTGTTATCAGTCTCTTTTACAGAAGAAGCCCTAAACTTCCCACCGGATTTATATGGATTCTTCTTTTTTTCTCTACGTTTATCCTTTTTCTTATTTCTATTTCCACCACAAACATAATCATCTGACATAATTAAAATAATAAAATTAAATTTAAATTAGTTTCTAAAAAGTAGGCATTAGAGCAATAGCATAAATAAAACCAAAAATCCAAATAATAAAAAAGAAAGAACCTAAAATTATTGCAGTTATGGAAAATCCCATTCCTTTCTTTAATTTTTTACTAGAAATTTTAATTAATGAAACAATTCCAGTAACAATTGAAGCTAGACTTGAACCAACAACAAAAATTAAGAAAAAAATTGAAATCAATTTAACTCCAAATGCAACAAGTAACAAAAAAACTGGACTAATTAACGATAAATAAAAAGAAATTTTTGGTAAAAGAAATTTTTTTTCTTTCATTTTAATTAATCAAACAAAGTTGACCTTCCACTAAATCATTTGCAAGGAAGGTTACATCATATTTTCCAGTTTGTCCAGAATCTGTTTTAATTCCTGCAGCCCCATTAATCATAATTTGGTTACAAGGTTTTTTACAGTCAATAGCACAGGTTTGAATTCCATACTTAGCTAAAGATTTTTCCCCTGAAAAAACAGTACAACTTGTTTTTATCTTGTTTTTCTCCAAATCTTTTAATTCTCTTTCAGCAGTACAAAAATCATATTTTGAACCAGTAGAACATGCAGCTTGACATGAAGAAGAAATTGTATCAACATTAGAACCTGAAATAAAAGGTGCAACTTTTTGCCAACCCATTGTAAATCCTAAAATTAAAACAACTAAAACAGCGATACCTAAAATTAATAGAATAATAGTATTCGTACTCATTCCTTGAGCTTTTTTATTTTTCATCTTTCACCTCAATGATAATTTATAGCTAAAATACTTTATAAAACTTACCGATTAATTAGGAACAGGATATTTTGCAGAAAAAATCAAAGTGTCCTCTCCTTTAATTCTAGCAAACAAATCTTTGTTGTAAGTTTGTTCAAAATAAAAATACTTTATTCCGTCTTCATAAGTAAAATTAAATAATTTATCGAGTGTTTCTTCACTAATTCCTTTATTCTTGTACCACAAATATTCATCAATTGCTGCATTCATTTGCTGCATCTTTGTAACCCCAACAAAAGAATTTGACATCTTAAAATCAGCAATAAAAAAAGTGAGTAATGCTAAAGTGCAAATCGCAAAAACCCCAATTACTAATAGAGTTATAGGAACATCTCCTTTCTTATTTTGAAAATTTAATTTTTTATTCATTCTAAATTATATCTCCTATTCATTTCTCCCCTTGTTTCATTTAAAGAAAGTTTGAATTTTTTCTCCATTTCTTTTTTAACTAAATCCTTATCAATTTTACTTTTGGTAGTTGAATCTTTTATCATAATATAAGATTCTAAACTTTTTTTCAAAAATATATCATCCCCAACAAAAGAAGAAGTGGAAATTAAAGAACTTTTATATTTTCCAACACTTTTTGTTGAAGCAAGCATTGAAGAACCAAAAATAAAAAACATTAAAACGACAACAATTACAATTGTTGCAACTACCCAAGTTATAGTGTCCCCAATTTGTCCTTTTTTATTTAACATTCTCTTCAACCTTCCCAATAACTGTATCTATCTTAACTAAATAAGCTCTGTCATTCTCATTCAAAACCCAAAACTCTTTTTGAACACATTTAGTAAATCTTTTTTTAGTTGTATCAATAACACAATCATTTACCCAATTAGTATTTCCACCTTCTAAAACAAACCTGTTTTGATTTTTTTCTCCCCTCTCCAAAAATGAAACCTTTACATAATATTGAATTTCCTCAAACTCCCCTTGTTTATCAAAATTCAAATCACACCTTTCTAAAAAATTATCTTGAAATTCTTGTTTGAAAACTCCTTGTGGACTAACAAGTAATGGATTCATTTTTCCACCCGAATAAATACAATCAGCAACGTGTGAAGCTAAAACTTCTCCTTCTAAATCCCTAATGTCATATGGCGCTCCATAAAAAGTATTAACCATTAAAATTACTCCTCCAGCAATTAAAATTAAAACAAAAAACCAGTAAACTGAAATTACTTTGTCTCCGCCTCGTTTATTTATTGTAAATTTCATTTTTTCAAAATTTTTATTATATACATTCCTGTATAACCTCCTTCATTATCTGGTTCTGGATATGCATTAGCAATTACATCATTAAAATAATGATATGAAAAACCTCCTTCGGGATCAAGTTTAACCGTGACTATATTGTTTTCAATTTTTATAGTTTCATCAAACGGAAAATTTTTTTCTTTTGAAATATCATATAATTTTTCTAAATTAACTTTTAAAGTCATTCCTGGTTTAGCTGAATCAATTAAGAGAGATATTTGTTTTGCATGTGCTCTCTCCATCAAAACTACTCCCGTTCCTTGTTTTAATAAAAACAGAATTAAAATTGTTAAAAAAATTAAATTAAGAATTATAAAAACAACATTCTCAATTAAAACCTCACCTTTTTTCTTCATACATTAAAAAGAAATTTATAATTAATAAAGTTTAACTATCCTTTAGAATCAAGACGCTTACAATTTAACGAATTAAACTCCTCTGAATCTGCTTCAACTAAAGAAGGAATGATATACTCATTTCCAGTCTCACCTTTGATGATTGGAGCAACAAAAGAAAAATCCCCGTCTATTCCTCCAACCTTCTCTGCAGCAGGAGTCAAAAGTAATCCTCCAACAACTGCACCACTTCCTCCTGCAACTGCAATTCCCCCAAAAGTTAATGCTGCAAGACCTCCTGTTGCAAGAACTGCAATTCCCAATCCAGCACCAATTGCAATCCAAGAAAGAGTACTAACATCACTAGTAATTCCCGTTAAAACGTAATATTGTTCGTCTAAAGAAATATTTCCAAATTCTCCGGGATAATTTTTTGCAAAGTCATTAGTTCCGAACAAATACATTGAATAAGTTTCACCTTCTGTTTTATTTTCCAAGGCCAAGAATTGATAAAATTCTTTTTTGCTTAAATTACCAGAAGGAATTATATCTTTAACCGAATCATCAAAGGCTATTTGTGAACAAACTGAACAATGCAATTTAGAGAAAGATTCATCTTCTGCGTAATTTATCTTCCCTTCACCATACATCCACCAACAATCACTAAGTTCATTTGCAAGTGCAATAAAAATTTCTTTTTTATCCTTAACTTTTATTTCATTTTTTGTAGTCATATTTTCACAAGTTCCATCTTTTGTGATACAAACATAAGTTCTTTTACAATCCAAAGGAACACTCGCAGCCGGAACAATACTGCTTCCACGAGTTATAACAGAATTATGACAAACATCTTTTTCAGTTTCTTCTCCCAAATTTAATCTCAATATAAAAAATAAAATCACAATAAAGCTAGCAATTAAAATAACCAAAGTTACAATTTGTTGTGTTGTCATTTCACCTTTCTTTTTCATTATATTACTCCCAATTTACCAAGCAATTGGTAAATACCAAACATTGCCACAATAAAAAAGACAACCCAAATTAAATATTTAATCATTTCATCCATGTTCATTTTTTTCTCACCCCAACAAAATTTCCTTGAACAAATAATTCAATACTTGTCGCCCCCTTTGAATGTTTGACAATTTCAATTGGTTCAAACTTCATTAAGTTAGTTACAATTTGACAAACTCCGTTTTCACTACATTCTTTAATTTGCTTATCAGAAAATAAAAATTCAAATTCATAAACATCATCACAAATACAGACACAACTCTTGTCTATACACTGATTTGGCTTTTTTTCTCCTTCAACAAAAGAATATATATACCAACCAGCAGGATTAATATCTGTTATACTCTCCGTTGGCTTTTCCGAATTCAACGTCGGCAAAATTGCATTAATTCTATCAATTAAACTTTGTGCATATTCTTTATTTTGTCCATCAATTTTTGAATAATAAAGTGACATTAAAAGATAAACCAAAAAACCAATACAAATAACTCCAATAATTATTTTCAAAGTTTCACTGGCTAAAAGCATACCTTTTTTAGGTTTCATATTAAACTCCGAATAATCGCTCCCGTGGGAACGCTCTCAAAAAAACTAAGAATTTTATTTTTGAAAACCAAATAAAGTCCTCCAATTAAAACCACAACTACAAAAATTCCAATAATTATTTTTATCAGCTGATTAACTGTTAACTCTGACATTATAACCTAAATAACCCCTTTAATTTATCTAAAACAGAAACCCCTTTTCCTTTCAAAACAAAAATTGTTAACATTAAAATAACTAAAACAGCAATAGAAATTATAATCCACGGAAGAGCTTCAGAAATAATTCCCTTTTTATTTTTACAAAACCTCTTTATCATAACTAAATTAAGAAAAACTGTTTAATAAAGATTTTGAAAATTCATTTTGCATTTTTGTTACTCCTTCTTAGAAACAACAAATAGAAACATTTAAATACTTTATATCATTAACAATATTATGAACAAAGTAAAAAAAACTTTAGCAACATTGGCATTGTGCTCCCTTCCTTTCATTGGAATGGGGCAAGAAAGCCTTTTACAAAAATATGTATTAACTCCAAGTGAAAGAGGGGATATTCTCTTAGTAGAAGAAGAAATGGGTTCACAAAAAGCCTCAGCAAAATATTTATTTCCTTCAACAGGGTGTGGAGAATCTTATTCAAAAGAAATAATCGCGAAAGTAAAAAATTTAGAAGAAGCAAAAAAAATTGCAACTTACAATAACAAACCAATTTTCTATGATCCAAAAACAAATATTATTATAATAGAAAAAGAAGAAACATTTCCAAAAGACGGTCCCAAAAATATTGGTTACAAAAATAGGAGCAATAAAAGAGCATTAATAGAAAAAGAAGCAGAAAAGAAAAGACTAGAAAGAATTGGATTATATATGATAAATGAATCTGGAGAACTAATTGGTACAGAAACTATGATAGATAGATATAGTATGCCAGATGCAATCCCTAACGAATTATAATTTCTAAAACAAATTGCCCAAAACAACTGTTCCAAGAACAGATAATGTTACAGTTGCAATTAGTGCCGTAACAAAAAACATACCAATCCCTTTTTTCAAATATTCTGCAGCTTGACTTCTTTGTTCTAATTTGTCTTCACCTTCATCAATTGTAACAAGCGCGCTAGTTAAAATAAATATTATTTGTATTAAGTAAATTCCAACGGAAATTTGTAAAAAATAAGGAGGAATCATTGATTGATAATCAAAAATATTTACAATGTCTCCAATACCCCCTAAGTCCGCTCCACCAGCAGCTAAATCTCCAACTTGAAGTTTTCCTAAAATAGAAGTAATCATCGATGCCAAACCAACAACAATTCCTGAAAGTAAAGGAGCTAAAAAAGTCATATTTGATTTCATATCACTCGTAACTTCAGCTAACAAATCTTTTAATCTAACTGTGATTTTATTTATGTTCTTAATATATTCAGAAATACTCATAAGTGAAACAGCAGCAATCTTTAATCCCTTCTTTGAGGATTCAATTAAAACTCTCATTGAAGTTGCAATTAATTGCGAAGGAAAAAATCTAATTGTTCCACGGTCTTTATCAAATACAGCAGCCTCAACACTCATTCCTAATTGTTGAATATTATAATTAACTCGACTAAAAAATTCCCCTGTTCTAAGTCCTTTTGTTGATTCTGCAACACGACTAAAAACAAGTTCAGGAGGAACACCATTACCTAATCGATTTCCTATTTGAAATAAAGAATTATTAAATTCTTTTTCAAGTTCTTTTGTTTTGTTTCTTTCCAAAATTAAATCTTTTGTTTTCTCTCGATAAGCCGTTACAAAAAACAAGGCTATTCCTATTGGAAACATCATCCCAAGTAAAACAGCACCAAGTCCAAAAGGGCCCTTAGTTCCATCAAGAGTATCAATGAAACCAAAAAACATTTCATCTCTTCCCAAAAACCCTAGCCCCAATTGATTGAAAGTATAATCCTTTTGCAGTCCCATCATTTCAGGTAAAGGAGTATAATGAAAGATTAGAGGGATTAAAGAAATTAAAATAAAAGGAAGTGCAATCAAAAATGCTTTTTTGAAAGGTTCTTTACTAACAAACTTTGGGTATAGGGGATTTCTTTCTAAAAAACTTGAATTACCATGTCCTCCAGGACGTAAAAGCAAAATTTTATCTGTTAAAAAATATACAAGAAAGGGAATAATCAAATTAAATAATACAAACACATGAACATAATTTAACATTCCCCCCACCATCGCTGATGCCAAAGGGATTAAAGCTAAACCAAGTGTTGGCATAACTACTCCCAACATGTAAACATTTGTTAAAGGAGCTTTCACTTCATGACTAAAATTAAGCATCTTGTCATAAACTCCGTCAAGAACTACTTGCAGAGCCTTTTCTAAAGTTGCAATTCTTCTTCCTTCTTCAGGCTCAAACAAACTTGATTCAATTAAATGAAACCCCTCAATAAATTCCGTTGAAAAGCCCCTCCAAGATTCTAAATAAATTTCTAAACTGTCTTTAATCGTAGAATATTTTCCAACTTCAACATCATAAAATATTTTTCTAAAATCTAACGACAAAGGAGGTTCCAAATGTTCTGCAGCAAAAGCAATTGCTTTTTCTAAATTAGGTGTATGCCTCATGTAAACAACGATATACAAAATTGCTGGAACCATTTGACTAGAAGCTTTAAGTCTCCAAAGTTTTGCTAATCTTTCAGGATAACTCTGTGAAAAATAAAAAATAAACATTGAAAAAATCACAACTAAAAAGAAAAACAAAAGAGGAAATTCTGCAAAATCTCCCTTAACTAAAGCAATCGCAACAGAAATTAATAATCCTAACATAAATAGAGAAATGAAAGCCATAACCCCAAGACCAATTGCCTGCCAAGGCTCAACATCTAAGTGAGCCCCATCAATTGCTTTTTTTATTCTATCTTCATCTTTTTTTGAAGGTTTAAGTCTAATTATATTTCCAAGTGTATGACACCATTTTTCATAACCAGAATATTGTCGAGTCATTTCTCCCTTAAATTTTTCATAAGATTGACTAAACTCTTGTGTATTAACATTACTTGTTCTTACTTGTCCTTCTATTTTTGCACCATACTTCCTTAAAACTTCATCAACGCTAGGTCTTCTTTGCGGCATATTATTAATTTTATAACTGAAATAATTATCAAAAATTTATTTCAAATTTTCAAATTCCAGTAATTGTCACCTCTTAATATAAATAACAAGAAAAATGAATTAATAAATGTTAAGAAATTATCTCAAAATAGGTTTATCAATTCTAACAACCAGTTTTCTTTTTAATCAAATATTTTCAAACAAAAAAGTTATAAAATTTTAAAAAATAACAAACTAGTGAATTGATACGGGAGGAATATATTCCCGGTAAGAAGATTTTCCTTTAGAATTAACACTCTTTACAGAAGACCTCCCACGATCAATAACATCTAAAACAAAATTTTTAACCTTTATTAAAACAGTTGGTTTTTGATACACAACAGTACTTTTTGGTTTGGGTTTAGTTTTATCAACTCTAACAGTAACCTTCCTTTTTTTAGTATTTGTTTTATAATCAGGAATATCAAAATAAAATTCAACATAAGGTTTAGCGACCGTATCATAAACTACATTACTATCTCTGTTACTAAACAAATTCAAAATAGAAATATTCATCCAGAAGAATCCTTGATTACTAAAATTATACTCAAAGTTATTTCCTTCGTTTAACTCTCCTGAATTAATATTGAAATTATTTCCAAGAGAAAATAATAATTTAGTTTTTTGTGGAACAGAATAATTATAATCTCCTCCAATTGCTAAACCTTCATTTGTATAAACATAATCTACATTTATTACCAAATATTCATCAAAGACCAAATAATCTCCTAAATAAAGTTTGCAATATCCATAATCATCACAAAATGATGTTTCATTTTTAGGAGCCCTACATTTTCCATCAACACACCCTTCTGGACATTCATACATTTTACCCCCATAATAAGGATACGTATTTGCCATATTTGGTGGACAAATAAAATCAAAATTATAAACTCCAGAACCAGATGAAAATCCTATGTAAGCAGTGTTTTCAGTACAAGTATCAGATCTTTGACCAATATTGCCATCAATCTTTAAGTAATTTATTGTGCCCTGATTATAAAAATTAAGGCCATCACTATCTGAACATTTTGGAGCGCTTTCAAGACATTTTCCATCTTGACATCCATAAGGGCAATAAATAAATTCTTTTTTGTATTGAGACCCTTGTGAAACCGCTCCACAAGTACCCTCAGCAAGAGTTAATGCAGTAGAACAATAATCTTCATGTTTTCCAAAATAATCAGTAACAGTCCCCTTTATCTTTGAATCATTCAAATCACTATCACTACAGGTTCCCTTAACACAAGCACCATTTACACAATCAAATGTACAATCAGAACTCAAAGAACCAATAACCTCTTTATCAGTTCTACAATAATATTGAGTCACAGTATTATTTTTATATAAATCACAAACATCATTAAAGACATATGGTCCTCCAGTATTTGTTGTTGTTCCAAATACAAAAATATCATTTATAGCGTCATCATCAGTACACCAAGGCTCAGGCAAGCATGCCCCACCTTTACATCCATTCGGACACTCATAATTAACAGAAGTTTTCTTAAGTCCACTACAAACACCTTCAACCAAAGTATTTCCATTACAATAATCTAATTGGGTTCCTGCCCTATCTTTTGTTTCTCCTTGAACTAAATAATTTTTACCTGAATCACTATCACTACAACCAATAGAAACAACCGGAGGAATACAAACCCCCTCTTTACTACAAACATAATCCCATGAACAAGTTCCACATGTTAATGTTCTCCCACAACCATCAGATATTTCTCCACATCTACGCCCATCACTAATACAAGTTATAGGCACACAAATATTATCAACTAATTTCCAATCTTGAATATTATAAATTTTTGATTTTCCATTAACAAGAACATTAATAGAAAAACAACCATTACAATCATACTTTTGAATTTTTTCAATTTGTACAAAAGATTTCCCAAAAGGAACAGACTTTTTCAAAAAAATCAAAACTTTCAAATTATCAACAGTAGGTTTAATCTTTGAACTTACACAAAAATTTAAATTATTCACCCAAATGTGTTCACCAATTTTTTTACATTTAAATTTATTCGTATTAAATAAATCCAAAATTCCTCCAAATATACTTGAAGCCACAGATTCAAATTGTTTTATTTCCCCACTTGTATCAGCAACTGATTTTACTATAGGTTCGCCATCTGTTCTAACAATTGGTTTTCTTTTTAGTGCAAGTTGAACTTCAACTTCATCAACTGAAATTTTTCCAACCCCTAAATTAAGGTCATAAACCAAATCACCGTTCAAATCAATATCTTGACTTTCATTTGGTTTCAACACAACATCTTTCTTAATAGGTAAAATTTCTAAAGTAACATTATCAATCACTCGATTAATATTTTTCAATGAAATATTATATTGTATATTCTTTAAATCAAAAGAAATCTTTCCACCATATTTTAAATTTATAACCTTTGAATCAATATTCTCCAAATCTCCCAAATCATAAGATTCTGCAACCAAACCAGTAGATCCACCTGAACTCGAAGAACTACTTCCTCCTGAAACAACAGGCGTAGAAGTAAAAACATAACTATTTGTTATTGAAGAAAAAAATTCATCAATCAAATTAAAAGAAATCCAATGGTAATTATAGTCTCCAGGATTCAAAGTTAAATTGACCTCATAATTATTTCCACCTAAATTTATTGCCGAATAATTTTGATTATCTATATTCAAATACACTGTCCCATTTGAATCCTGTATTGTGACATTAAATTCAGCAACACCTGCATCTATCAAAGTTCCAGAGTTGTCATTTAAATTTGAAAAAACCACATCATTAACATTATTTTCAAGAGAAATATTTTCTGCATTTAGTTGAACTAACCCATGTTCATTAGTTGATGAATTATACCTAACCCCATAAATATAATTATCTGAAATAGAAAAACCATAAGAAGATTCTCCATACAAAGGGGTTTTTGCAATCAATTGACTAACGTTACTTGCATTAACTTGATATGCTATTCCCGCACCATCTGAAAAATAACAATATTCATTATTAACTGGAATTGACCAAGAGATTGAAGAAGTAGCCAAATTATTAATTGCAATAACTTGTGTTATGTTACTTGCATTAACCTGATATAATTTATTTGCATTAGAAGAAAAATAAAAATAACCATTTGAGTAAGACAAATCACGAAGATCTTCTCCAGAATAATATTGAGAAATAATTTGACTCAAATTACTTGAATTCAATTGATAAATACTTTTGTTAAAAGAAATATAAATTAAATCACTTACCCCAATAAGAGAAGATGAAGATCCAGAATAATTTATATTTGAAATTACTTGACTTATATTACTTGCATTTAATTGATATAATGTTCCATTATTAAAAAATTTCGTTGCATAAATAAAATCTCCAAGAATTATTTCTTGTCCAAAAGTTCCTGGTCCATAATAAAAAATATTTTGTTGACTGAAGTTTGTTGCATTAAGCATATAAAATCTACCTGATTGATCACCAAAATAAATAAAACCATCACGAAGAAGGAGATTTCCACTAATTAATCCGCTTGGATTAAATTGATCTAATACTTGTGTAAGATTACTTGAATTTAAACGAAATAACTTATAACCAGAAATATAAGCCATAAAATATATTGAGCCATCAAAATAAACAGGTCCTCCAGAACCAGCAAAACCTAGAGAAGTTGATGAAATTAATTGAGTTACTTTGCTTGCATTTAATTGTTTAAGTTCTCCTCCCTCTTGAACATAAACAAAACCATCAATTATTATTGGTTTACCTGTAGTTCCATGTGTGGAAAACAGATTGTTTAAACCAGAAATAATGGGATAATTTTGAAAATCCCAATCTATTTTATTTAAAGTTCTACCAAACATTGTCCATTCATTCAAATTATCTGAACCTGAATCTGTAATGGCATGCCCAGTAAATTTAAATCCAAAATTAAGAAAAAATACTGCTAGCACTACTAAAAATAAAATTCCAAAAATATATTTATCTCTTCTGTTCATCCTCTCTCAAAAGAAATAATAACTTCCAATTTATAAAATTACCTACAAATAATTTTTATAACTTTCTTATTTAACCATTCTTCACTACAAAGATAACGACAACCAAATCTTTGTAAGCCACTGTTAAACCCAAACCATTTTAAAAATTTTAACGAGCACTACAAAGAAAGCAAAAATAAATTCTTTGTAAGCCAAGAAAGGTTAGATGCTTCTTTTTCTAACTTCTTTATTTAACCATTCTTGCCAACGAGGAAAAACATATTCACTTGTAGGAAGCCCAACTTCTTCTATTGCAGCATCAGAAATTTTATGAAATTCATGGTTAGCCCTCGTATTAAATTCTGCTTCTAACAGATTTTTGTCCCCAGACTTTTCACTAACATCAACTATTTCTTTTTTCATTTTTGCACGAAGCAAAATATTATCATAAACTGCATCCCAATTTCCCGCCCAACCTTTAACTTTTGAAGCAATATCTTTTATCACATCTGAATCTCCGTTAATTAAATCATCTGTAGGAAAAATTTCATCTTTCTCAACGCTATATGCCATCAAATCAACAAATCCTTTTTCTAAAAGAGGATCTTTAGTCCAATGTTTTCTAACTTCAGTTATTTCTAAAAGTCTTCTCCATGAATGTAGGCCATCTGCAGACTTTATTGGATTAGCTATAGCAATTATATCTGTCGCTTTAAATGAAGTTGCCGGAACTTCCAAATCATTTACAACTCTGTCATATACCCCATAAGGGCTCGCACCGTGAATTGTACCCGCTACAACATTTGCTAATGCACCAACTCTCATTGCTTCATACAAAGCCTTTGCTTCACCACTACGCACTTCACCAACAATCAAACATGAATCTCCTAAACGTAAGGAAGTTCTAATTCCATCTTCAGCACTAACTTCACTTGTTCCTTTAAGTAAAGCCGAACGAACCTTCATTCGTAAAATATTATACTTTAATCGACGAAGAGCTTCAATTGGAAGTTCTAAAGAATCTTCAACAGTAATTATTCTAGACTTCGTATTAATTTCAAGCATCATACTTCCAAGTAAAGAAGTCTTACCACTTGAACGAGTTCCAGCAACAAGAATTGTCCTAGCACCATCAATTAAAAAACTAAGTAAACCAGCAGCGAAAGGATTAAGCATTTTATTTTGAACAAATAAAGGTAATGTCCAAGGAGATTCTCTATGTCTTCTAATTGAATACGCCAAACCATCAGGGCTAAGAGGATTTTGTATAATTGCAATTCTGGCTCTTAAATCTCCTTCAATTTCTAATTGTGTATCTAAAATTGGATTTGCTTCATCAAGTGGCCTACCTGAAAGCATTCTAAATTTCGCAGCCCAAGAATCACTATCTTCACGACTTGGTAAAATATTTGTTTCACATTCCCCGTACTTTCCATGTTTCAAATAAATTGGAGTCATTGAAATAGGCGCATTCAAAGAAATATCTTGAGTATTTTTATCTTGAAGTAAAACCTCAACCAAACCAAAACCAATTGTATGACGAACAAGAATTTTTGCCAATTTATTTAATCTTGAAAAATTAATATTAAGTCCCTTTGATTGTGCCAAATCACGAACCAAATCTTTTGCAATATTAAAAAAAACTTGACGAGTCCTTTCAGTATCAACAAATTCCTCTGCCTTTGGTTGATGTTCAATTAAAACACCACGAGCAAGTTTAAGTAAAGAGTTTTCATCTTCAGTTAAAGTGCTTTCAGGCGGAGTTATATGATAAAAAAACTTTGACTGATCAACCAATTTCAAAACAGTAATTGTACTCTGATCATAATCTTCCCCTTGAATTGTATATTGATCAACTATTTCTGAATCAAGTGGCAAATCTTGAACCAATCTTGTAAAAGTAAAATTAGGAATAATATCTGGCTTGAAAAATCTATGATAAATTTGTCTATCTCCCTTTTTATAATCAGACAAATAAGGAAGCGCAGCCTGTATTAATTTTGTTGCTTCAAAAAAACTAAATATCTTTTCTAAAAATCTAACATAATTTCCTTGATCACTTTTCAATTCAGTAGGACATTTATTCAAAAAAATTCTAGCTTCAATTAAAATTTTTCTTAATTCAAAATATGCTAAAAAAGGATCTCGCTTAAAGTAACTAAGAAAAGTAAAAAGTTCATTATATCTTTTAGGGAAAAACTCTTCATGTGTTGTAACAAGTTTGTTATGTGACAAAATTTGTTCTTGTCTTGTAAAATAAACATAAGCGCTTGCAATTTCTAAAAGATAATTTGTTTCACGAAAATCATAATTATAATTTTTTTCTTGTACAAAAATAATTCTTGTAACATTTTGGTTTTCAATCAAAGCATCAACAACCATTTCCATAACTATTGGGTTATCAGATAAACTAGGAGAAAATTTTGCAGTCTTAAAATCCATATAAAGAATATCTTCACTTCCTTTTCTCTCAACAGTATAATTGGGAGTTCTCTTTGTTTGGTTCACCTCTTCTGCCATATAAAAAATAAAGAAAAATACTTTATATTAATTGTTGTAAAGAGATATCTTCCATTGTTTACTACGAATTACTTAATTTTTTAGAAAATAAATTTTTGTATTGGGTGGGTGGGCGGGATGTTTTTAATATCAATCGCAAAATTTATTTTCCAGCTTACAAACTCCTAAAACATTTTAAACTATTAATCACTAAAATAATTATGGAAGAAGGTGCTAATTATTCTGAAGACCAGTACGGCGCAAGTTCAATTAGAGATTTAGAAGAAAGAAACAGGAACCTAAAAGATAGATTAATTCTTATTGGACAAAACTTAATTGATTTTAGAGACAAAACAGAAGATGAAATTTTAGAAATGAAAAAAGATATTGAAACACTTAACAATAATGTTGAAAAGATTAGAGATTTCATTGAAACTCTCTCCGGAGAAGTTGGAAAGTTTGCAAAAAAAGAAGATTTAGATATTTTAGTTAAACAAGCAAAAATGTTTCAACCAATGGAGTTTGTAAAAAAGTCCGACTTAGAAACACATCACAAAAAATAATTTTTCACTAGAGAAACCTTAAAAAACAATTAATCCCTTAAAAAATCATGGCAGCATTAGAAAGAGTAATGCAACTAAAAAAAGAGGGAAAGGGAGAAGGTGAAATAATCGCTACACTTAGAGCAGAAGGAATAAGTCCAATGGAAATTTCTGATGCACTAAATCAGTCAAAAATTAAAGAAGCTGTTGTTGATACAAATCCAACAGAAGGAATGAACCCTTCAATCATGGATTTTAACGAAACTCTTCCAAAAAAAGAAGAACCAACAGAAAACGTGTATAAACCAGAGGAAAATTATTCTCCTCAACCACCGCAAACAATGGAACAACAATATAATCCACAACAACCAATGCAAAACCAAGGATATTCTCAAGGTTATGGACAAGAAAGTTATCCCGCCCAAGAACCATTTGCAGGGTACGGACAAGATTCATATGCCCCACAAGAAAATTATGAACAAGAAGAATATTATGGCGGACAAGAAGGATATGGGATGCCTCAAAATACAGATACAATAATTGAAGTGGCGGAACAAGTTTTTGAAGAAAAAATAAGAAAGATAACTAAAGAATTACATGAATTTCGTGAATTCAAGACAATATTTGAAACAAAAGTTGAAAATATTAATGAAAGACTAAAAAGAATGGAAAAAAGTTTTGATAAAATGCAACTCTCAATTCTGGAAAAAGTAGGAGAATATGGAAAAGGACTTGATTATATGAAAAAAGAATTAAAGATGGTCGAAGATTCTTTTACAAAAGTTTCTGGAAAATTATAAATTAATAATTCTAAAAAAATTTAATCTTTTTTCTTTGCAGCAATTTGCTCAACAACACTATCTGCTTGTGGGGTCTTTTTCTTCCCAATTATAATAATTCCGACAATAACAAAAATTCCTGTAATTAACGCAATACCATTTCTTTGGAACCAATAATATAATCCACTCGAAGTTCCCCAACTAAATCCAATCCAGTTAAATATATCTAAACTTTGAAAAACTATTATGAATAATCCAATAATCATAAAAAAACCAATACCTGTTTTAACCCAAGGTTCATCCAAATCAAAAAACAAACCAAGTAAAATTACAATAACTAAAATTATTGAAAGTACAACTCCCATTCTTGGGAAAAGTTCTCTAAAAAAGTATGAAACAAAATTCATTTGTAAAGCCATTAAACTAACAGCTAGAGATAAAATGATATTAATATTATTTTGTTTGAAAATTCCAGTCTTGTCAAGTATTCCATAAGTTATTGCAAAAATCATCAAGAAAGGTAAAACATAAGAGAAAACTCCTTGTTGTTCTAATTGATAAAGTATATTTCCAACAGTTCCACCTGTATTAAGTCCATAAGAAGCGAGTGAAATTATACCACCTAACATATTATTTTATATGAAAAATTGTTTATATATGTTTTTATTCAAAAAGAACTATTTCTAGTCACCTTTCTTTTCTTCAACAACAGGCGCTTTCTTCATAACAAGAGCAATAGCAGCAGCAACTATAACAACAAAAATTGCATTAGTCCAAAATGTTCCACTCCAATTTGAATCAAATAGGAAAGCCATTAACTTTTGAAGACCTAAAACAACTGGAGAACCCATTCCTGTAGCCCATAAAACAGCAAAGACAATAGCAATTCCAACAACCCAACCTAATTTCTTAACTGTCTTCTCTGGAAATTCTCCTTTACCACTAATAAATCCCCAAAGCATTAAACCAACAAAAATAATTACAAGTCCAACACTCATGAATTGAACCAAATTAGCAACAATTAATTTTGGAAAAACCGCACCAACAAAAATTAATGAAACAATTAATGAAACACCAGCATCAAGTTGTTGTTTGCCATCTCCCAATATTTTTGTTTTTTGTAAAATAGCATAAGACAAGAAGAACACTAAAAGTAACGGATATAAAAAATTCGTCAAAAGTGAACTTTGTAATATTGTTGCCATGTTAAAATAAGCTAAAAATCATTTATATAGATTTCTAATAGTTAGTAGATATTAGTATTTAGTAAATAGTTTGTAAAATTTCCAGAAACTACCAACTACAAGCTACATACTATTAACTATTTTAATCTAATCCACCAATCAAATTTTTTCTTGAAAGGATTCCAACCAGTAACAAGTGCAACAACAATTAATATTATTGCAATGATAACAAAATTTGCCCAAAACGAACTACTCCAATCAGATTTGAAAAGTGTTCCAAAAATTAAAAGAAGTCCATCAATCACTTTTCCACCTATTCCTGTTGCCCAAAGAATAGCACAAACAAGTGAACCAAGAACCAAAAATAAAAATGCTTTATTTATTTTAAGTCCATCTTTATCAGTTACAGTAAAGTCTTTATTTCCACTAATAAATCCCCAAAGCATTAGAGAAATGAAAATTATAACTAATCCAACTGACAAATATTGTAAAATGTTTTCAACAATTAACTTTGGATAAACAGCTCCAACAAAAATCAAAGCAACAATAAGTCCAATTCCTGCATTAAGTTGCTTTTTGTCCTTTCCTAACATTTCAGTCTTTTCTAAAATTGCAAAAACAATAAAGAAAACTAAGAGCAGAGGATACAAAAAATTAGTAAGAAGTGCACTTTGTAATATTGTTGACATAGTAATTATAAAACAAAATCCTTTAAATAAATTTCTTCACTCAATTTTGAATTATTTTTGCGTTTAGACGAGGCATTTTCTTGTGTTGTTTACTTTTCCAATTTTGAATTATTTTTGAATTAGTTTAAAATTTCAATTTACAGCGCATACTTTGGTACGTGTTAGTCGGTTCAACATTTCAAAATAACCAAAAAGAAACAAAATTAAAATTAAATTAAGTCAGCGTCACTCAAATCCATAGTCTCATTCTCTGTCAAATCAGATTCTTGACTAGGCATTGCCGCTTTGTTAATTATGCAAATATCACTAATGGCTCTAACAAATCTATGAGGAATAATAACTCCTTTAGCTCCACCAAGAAGTGAAGATAAACTTGAGTCAACCTTTATTCTCCAACCATCAATTTTATTTTCATATAAATTTGCTTCTTCAATTTCACCAAAAAGGTCCCCATTATCTGTGAAAACTTTCGTTCCCAAAACCTCTGTTATTTTTTTAATCTTCATAATAAAATTAATTTGAGTTTATTTAAATAGTTTTCCATGATAAAATAGACGAATTCTACAAAATTAAAGGAAATCTACACTGCAAAATAAAAGATTTCAAACACTCAATTTTATAAAAAAGAAAGACCTTTTTTTCACATGTTTAGTAAAAAGGAAATATTTTCAATATTAAGTATTGCACTTGTTTTAGGAACGCTAGTTTCACTTAACGCAGAAAACGTGGAAGCCTGGCAAACATTTATTTTTACTTCTATTGGAACAATACTTTTGGTAATCCTAATTAACGTTATTGCAAAAAAAATAATGGCTTTCTTTTTTGATGCAGAAATCGAAATTAAAACTTGGGAATTTCAACGTCTAATTACAATAAATCCTTTTTCAAAAAGAATAAGCGGATTAAAAGATTCACAAAAAATGAAATCAAAATTTCCCGCAGGATTTTTTATTCCATTAATTGTTAAATTTATTTCTGTAGGGTTAGTTAATTGGATGGCTTGTTTAACTTTTGAAATAAAGGGAACTGTTTACAGGACTGCACGTAGATGGCAAATGTATCAATATTCTGAAGTAACAGAAGATGAAATGGGTTGGATTGCATTTATCGGAATTATTGCAAATCTTTTATTTGCAGTTTTAGGTTACTTAATTAACATGCCACTTTTCTCAAAATTAAATTTAGTTTACGCATTCTTCCAAGTAATTCCACTTGGAGACCTTGATGGAACAAAAATGTTTTTTGGAAGACAAAGTTTATGGTGGGCAGCAGCAATCATAGCCTCAATTGGACTTGTGATGAGTATGGTTATTGTATAAAATGGAAACAATCGAAACAAAAGTCGCTACAACTTTTTCAAAATTAATTTCTGAATTAGAGCACATTCCGGCTATTATTGCACATTTAATAACAAAAGAAGGAAATGAATATCAAATTGGAATAACTGAAGAAGTTAACAGTTATTATTTTCCACGTACAAATGATAGAATTCGTCCTGCAATTTTTTTATTGAATAATTTTCCACTTGTGTATGTTGGAGCTGTTCCAAAAACGTATGCTGGACTTAAACTAGAACATTCCGAATATTTAGAATTAAAAGAAAAATTAAAATTAAATAAAAACAAATTTCAAAAAACTCTTGAAAATTTTATTCCAAATATTTTATTTGATTTTGGATACGAAGAAAATCTATCAGTAACTACAAGCAAAACCGAATGGAAAAACCACGGGGGCCCTTGCGTAATTCATGAGCTTTCACAATTTGATAAAAAAACCTTAGAAATTTTACCTTTCAAAATACAAGTAATTGAACAGTTTAGAAAATCAATTGATTCAGAAATAACTGAAATTTATTATGAACTACTCCACAAATAAAATAACATAACAACATAATACTTTTTCTTCTTCTTAATTAAATCATAAAATTTCTTCGTAATTAGGGCGGGCATTCCATATTGGGAGGGGCTTTAATATTACTAAAGAAGAAATTTTGAAATAAAAACCCTCTACTAACAAATAGCAACTAACTTTTATAACAAAGAAAACTTTTCTAAATTCATGAAAGAATTACAAAATATAAAACCAAGAAAATACCAAGAAGAAATTGCAAAAACTTGCATTGAAAAAAATTGTCTTGTCGTTCTTCCAACTGGACTTGGTAAAACATTAATCGCTTTAATGGTTGTAATTGAAAGGATAAAAAAATTTCCAAAAGAAAAAGTTTTAATCCTTGCACCAACAAAACCTCTTGCCGAGCAACATTTAATTTCATTTAAAGAAAAACTCCCAGAACTTTGGGCTGAAATTGAACTCTTCACTGGAACTGTGAAAGCAGAAAAAAGAAAAAAAATTTGGGATACTGCAAACATAATTTTTTCAACACCACAATGTGTTGCAAACGATTTGAAAAAAGGACTCTACACCTTAAAAGAAGTTTCCCTCTTAATTGAAGACGAAGCTCATCGTTGCGTGAAAAATTACGACTATACTTATGTTGCAAAACGTTATTACTTAGAAGCTAATCATCCACGTTTAATTGGGCTAACAGCTTCGCCGGGAAGCGATTTACAAAAAATAAGGGAAATTGGAATGAACTTAAAAATTGAATCAATTGAAATTAGAACAAGAGATTCAGATGATGTGAAAGAATATTTACAAGAATTAGAATTTGACAAAAGAGAAATTCCTTTTCCCGAAGAACTAATTGAATTAAGAGCAATTCTAAAACAAATTTATGAAAGTTATATCGATGAACTAAGAAGAAGAAATTTTCTCTTTGGTCCAGACACAAAAATTGCATTAATTGAACTCCAAAGAAAAATTGGTTTTCAACTCTCAAAAAATATTGCCTCTCCTGAAAGTTATATTGCAATGTCTGCATGCGCTCAGGCAATAAAGATATCACACGCAATTGAACTACTTGAAACTCAAACGCTTGAAAGTTTCATGAAATACCTAAGGAGTATTCAAGAACAAGCAGAAAAAAAACAATCAAGAGGCGTTATAAAACTTGCAAACAAAAAAGAATTCAATTTGGTTTATTCTTACACTTACAGTTTATTAGAAAAAGGAAAAGAACATCCAAAAGTTGAAGAAATCATTCGTGCTGTTCGTGACGAAATAAAAGAAGACAGTGAAATGAAAATGATTATTTTTACACAATTTAGAGATACCGCAAATATAATTTCAAGAAACCTAAATAAACTTGGAGGAATAAATTCAAAAGTTTTTGTGGGACAAAGAAAATTAGAAGGTGTTGGACTTAGTCAAAAAGAACAAAAGAAAATAATTGATGAATTTCGTGAAAAAAAAATAAATGTTCTAGTTGCAACTTGTATTGCCGAAGAAGGACTTGACATTCCAGAAGTTTCTTCCGTAATTTTTTATGAACCAGTTTCTTCAGCCATTCGTTCAATTCAAAGAAGAGGTAGAACCGCACGTTTAAGCAAAGGAAAATTAATTATGTTAATCACAAAAGGAACAAAAGATGAATTTGCAAATTACGCTTCGCGTGCTAGAGAAAAAAAGATGGGAACACAAATTGAAAAAGTGAAAGATGAACTAAAAAGAAAAGGAACACTCTATGACAAAAAGATTATTCAAAAGAAATTATTCTAATATCAAAATAACAATTATTAAAAACTTCAAACTTTTTCCATGAAAGGAAAATGGCAAGAGTTATAGGAAAAGGGTATTCATTCGAAGACGTTTTAATTGTGCCAAAATATAACAAAATTGTTTCTCGTAAGGAAGTTTCAACAAAAACAAAAGTTACACGTAATTATGAAATTGATATTCCAATTTTAGTTGCAAATATGGACACAACTTGTGAAGCAGAAATGGCAATTGCAATAGGAAAACTTGGTGGACTTGGAGTTATTCATAGATTTAATACAATTGAAAGCCAAGTAAAACAAGTGACTCTAGTAAAAAAACATAAATTAATTGCTGCAGCGGCTTTAGGAATAAAAGATTATGAAGAACGTTTAGACGCTTTAGTAAAAGCAGGCGTAAACCTAATCGTTTTAGACATTGCACACGGACATTCAAAATATGCTGGAAAAACTCTTGATTACATAAAAAATAAATATCCAAAAGTTGATGTAATGGCAGGAAATGTCGCAACAAAAGACGCCGCCGAATATTTTTTGAGTAAAGGTGCTGACGCAATTAAAATTGGAATTGGTGCAGGCTCAATGTGTACAACAAGGATTATGACTGGAGCAGGAGTCCCGCAAATCACTGCAATAATGGACGCGTATGAAGCAACACAAGGAAGAATTCCTATTTGTGCTGACGCTGGAATAAAAAACCCTGGAGACATGGTAAAAGCTATTGGAGCTGGAGGAAACACTGTAATGATGGGGGGAGTTTTTGCAGGGACAAAAGAATCACCAGGAAAAATAATAAAACAAAAAGGAAAATATTACAAATTATTTAGAGGAATGGCTAGTTTTGATGCTGCACTAAAAAAACAACAACTAGACGGGAAAACAAAAACAGAAATAATTTCAGTTGAAGGAGAAAAAACTCTCGTTCCCTACAAAGGCCCAATTGAACCAATAGTAAAAAAATTCTTGGGTGGACTAGTTTCAGGAATGACTTACATCGGAGCAAAAGAAATGGAATCCTTCATTGGAAAAGTTGACTTCATAGAAATTTCCGCAGCAGGATACAAAGAATCAACAGCTCATGGAGTTAGAGAATTTAATTAAGATCTAATCATAATTTCTTAAACAAACCTAATTCATCTAATGTTTTTGATTTAGGATTATTTAGCTCGTATTCTTTTACAATTTTTTCAATCAAATTGAAATGTCTCTCATAAACATGTAAACTATTTGCATCATGATAAGCTTCACCCAATTCTAAATCAGCATATTTCTCCTTTAAATCAAGAAAAAGATTTTGATGGAGATAAGAGAAAAAAGGGAAATCATACGAAAATCCAAAAATTAAATCATTACTTCTCATATCAACAATTGAAATAAGTTTATTATCTCTTATCATATAGTGGGCACTTGTAGCGCAAACAAAATCATTCGTATTGCTCTTGTGTTTTGGTTGATTAAAATTAATTAATGCCTTCCTAGAATATTTGTCTTCAAACAATTTATCTAAAACCCAACTATATTGATTATTATCAAAATTTTCCAACTTTTGTTTGAAAATTATCTCACCATAATTTGAATTAACTTCCCGATTGAGATCTGCGATTTTCTCCCAAAAACTAGAATATTCACTTATTTTATCTATAGATTTGTCTCCTGACAAATACCAATCAAGTTCTCCTCCCAAATATTTCAAAGATAAATTCCTTGCACCATTACTAACAACACAGTATTTGGGTTCTTGAACAACTAATTCAGCTTTTATAATTTCCTTAGTTTTCAAATCTCGAGGGGAACACAGGGGAGAATTAATTAATTCTTTTGCAACATTATAAAATAATTCATCAACATCTCTTCCCACTATCTTCATGAAAACAAAAAATGAAAATTAATTATAAATAATTCCTAAATATAAAATATATATTGGATTATACTCTTCCATCAACAAAAAATTATTTTTTCATATATCTAGCATATGCATTGCTATCAAAATATTTTATGACTTCTCTAAAATCTTCATTTCCTTTTGTCTGTTTAATGGAATATTTTACAGCGTTTTCTAAGTCCTCACATCCATTGAATGAAATCGATAATCCGACTTCTTTTGCTAAACCAACATCGTTTGGTCCATCTCCAATAAAAGCACATTGATTTGGAGAAATTTTAGCTGCTTTTATATGCTCTTTCATAAAATTAATTTTTCCTTCAAAATCAGAATTATTCAAATTCCAATGATATAAGTTTCCCTTCTTATCCCAAAAGTATTCACAACCCGCCAAAGCATAATTTATTTTCAAATCTTTTTGTGCTTTATCTGCCTGAGCTTTAAATCCCCCAGAAATAAGAGCAGTTTTGTAACCTTTTTCTCTAAAAAAATCAAAAGTTTCTTTTACTCCATTCCAATATTCAACATTCATTGCCTCATCAAAAATTTTCTTATTCAAATTAAACTTCCTATGGATATCAATTGTTGCATCCATCCATTCAAGATAACTTTTATAACCTCCAGCATTCCAAATTTTTTTTGTTTCTTCTTCCATCTCCTTTGCTTCAGGACCAAGCAAATCTGCTATATATGTCCAAGAACTAGGTGCAGTTCCATGTGTTGATTTTACAACTTTTTTAAAGATGGTTCCTTCCATATCGACAAAAACCATTTCAATATTATTATTATTCGTAAAATTTACATCATGCTTGTTTCTCATGAGAAAAAAATACAGTAGTCATTTAAATAAACCTATGTTTTAAAAAACATATTTTCAAAGAGCATATTTCTTTATTAAAAAAATAAAATTTTAATCATTATGAAAACACAATACAAAATAGCAATGTCAGGATTGCCCGGAGCGGGAAAAGATGGATTGATTAAACGACTTTCAGAATATTATCAGATACCAAAACTTTCAATTGGAACACTTAGAAGAGAATTTGCAGTTAATGAATTAGGCATGACAATTGATGAAATGAATGAAAGAAGATTAAATGATAAAACCTTAGATACACAATTTGATGAATTTCAAGCAAGATATATGAAAGAAAATGAAAAATGGATAATTGAAGGGAGATTACCTTATTATTTTGCTCCCCCTGAAGCAATTAAATTATTCCTTGCTGTAGACAAACATGAAGCCGCAAAAAGAATTTTTTCTGCAGACAGAGAAAGTGAAAAGAATTACAAAAATGAAAAAGAAGTTTTAGAAACTCTTGAACAAAGAATGAAAAGCGACAAAGATGCATATTGGGATTTATACAAAACAAATTGTTATGATGTGACAAATTTTGATATTATACTAGACACAACATATAGAACACAAGAAGAAGTTTTCAGAAAGGCCATACAAAGAATCACCCTTCTTTCTTTATCCAAATATTAAAACAAAACATAAAAGAATTTTTCATTTTTTTCTTAAATGTTTAATGATATATTCTCAAAAGAAAAATTAATTGAAACTAAAAAGTCAAAAACCCCAATAACAATTGATTATCGAGAGAAAAATTCTTTAGTTCCGGCAAAACTCTCGAAAAATTTTTATCTTAATTTTGAAGAATTAAAAGTGGGAGATTATTTAGTAAAAGATACAATAATCGAGAGAAAAACAATTGTTGACTTTTCTAATTCTTTGATTAACGGAAGATTAAAAAAACAGATTGAAGAAATTAAACAATATCCTAATTATTTATTATTAATTGAAGGCAACATAAACAAAATAACAAATATACACAAAAATGCAATCAAAGGATTCATTCTTTCAATTTTAATAAATCATAAAGTTCCAATAATTTTCACAAACGACAGCGAAGAAACAGCAGAATATCTAAGCGTTTTAGCAAACCAACAAAAAAAGGAAAACAAAATCAATCCAACAAAAAAATGTTTAACAAAAGAAGAAAGACAATTATTTGTCTTGCAAAGTTTTCCAAACATTGGACCAAAAAAATCAAGGGAACTCATAAAAAATTTCAAAACTCTAAAAAAAATATTTACAAGTAAAGAAAAAGAATTAGAGCCAGTTCTGAATTATAATACAAAAGAATTTTTAAAAATTCTAAATTAATTATTTAATAAAATATTTTCTCTTCTTACACTTCTTTTTTGCACACAAAATAAATTTCCAAATCAGGAACAATAAAACTGATAAAATTAAAAATAACCCAATCAAAACAGAAGTCGAGGAGAAACCCCCAATGGAATTTAATGCAACAATTGAATGCCCCGTAACAACTTTTGAAAAAGAATTACTAAAAATGAAAACAAAAAGTCCAATCCAAAAAATAGCTCCCAAAATAAACAAGGGCTTTTTTGTATGTGAAACAAAATTTTCAACTGGTTCTTTTATTACTTTTTTCATAAATAAAAAAAGAATTAAAGATATATTAAGGAAATCAAAGAAAAGGGATAAATGGATTTTATTCAATAAAAAATTACAAAATTATTTGATTAATTTAATATCTAGAAAATAAATTTTTAGTATTGGGCGGGTTGGGTGGGCTGCCCTAGATATCTCTTACAAAAATTTATTTTCATTACAAAAATTCACTAACTATCTTTGCACCCAATTGAAGAGTCATTCCATTAACATCTTTTTTTGGATTAATTTCAACTAAATCAACAGCTTTCAAATTTTTCATTTTAGAAAGTCTCTTTACAATATACAAAAATTGTTGTGAACTTATTCCTCCCACTTCGCAATAACCCGTTCCGGGCGCATATGCAGGGTCAACAGCGTCAATATCAATTGAAACATAAACATCTTTTCCGTAACCAAATTCCATAATAGCATCAGTTTTCGTTTCCAATTCAAACATTAATTGTTCAACCGTAAATTGTTTTATCTTTTTTTCTTTCAAATAATTTAATTCTGAAACATCTGCATTTCTGGAACCAACCAAAAGAATATTTTTTGTTGGGAACCCGTCTTCAATTAAAGCCTTTAACCACTCTTCATGTGTTGGAATTTTTCTGTCAACCGGTTCCATGCAATCAGGATGTGCATCAAAAACAATCAAACAAGGTTTTCTTGAATTATGTTCTGAATAATCAAAAAAAGCCCTAGTCAACGGATAACTTAAAGAATGATCCCCTCCTAAAAATAAAAGTTTCTCATTCCCAAACAATTCAAAAGCTCGTCTGTAAATGTTTTCATTATCTTTTTCTAAGTCCCCACTAATTCCAATACTGCTAACTTCCAAATTATTAACATTAACTAAATTTCCTTTCCCATTTGAATAAATAGATTCTAATCTGGCTAGAATTTCTGCTGGCGCTTCTTCAACTCCTTTCGTTTTAGACAAACCATTTACAATCGGAATATTAATAATTTTCATCTTAATAGAAACCAATTTCACTTTTTAAGATTAACCTCAAAAAAAGATTTAATTTTATGTTTTTAATCTTCTGGAACTAAAGCAAAAAAACTGTATTTCCCAGAAACAACTTTTGATGCTAATTTCTTTACATCTTCTAACTTAACTTTAGAAATATTATTTTCATACAAATAAAAATTCTTAGCATCAGAATCAATTTCTTCAATCAATAAATGAAGCATTTGATTTTGAGAATCTTCCATTGAGATTTGGTAATTCCCAATCAATTGCTCTTTAGTATGATTAAGTTCCTCTTCTGTTAAATCTTTTGAAACTTTTCTAAACTCTTCTAAAATAAGTTTCTCAACTAATTGCATATTTTCTTTTTTACATCCAGCATAAATCATAGAATGAGAATATTTTTTCGTTGAATCTATATCTCCATGAATAGAATAAACCAAATTTCTTTTTTCTCTTATTTCATGAAATAATCTTGAAGACATTCCTCCAGCAAGAAGTGTGATTAAAACTTCAGCAGCATGAGTTTTTTCATCATTTGCCAAGGGAGAATGAAATGCAAAAATTAAATTAGCTTGATCTATTCCTTTTCTTTTTTCAATTTTTCTTTTATTCTGAAATTGAAATTTGTAATTTGGAATTCTAGATTTATTTTTTTCAGAAAAAAACTTTTTAGACCAATCAACTATTTTTTCAAAATTAACATTTCCAACAACAGTTAAAATTAAATTATTTGGAGTAAAGTACTTTTTATGTCTCTTAACCAAATCTTCCCTTGTAATTGAATTAACCGTTTTCTCTGTACCCGCTAAATCAAGTCCCAAAGTTTCTGAATATAATAAAGAATGAATTTTATCAAAAACATAATTTCTAGGATTATCCTTTCTCATTTTTATTTCTTCAAAAATTACTTTTCTCTCTTTTTCAATGTCTTCCTCTAAAAACAAAGGATTTTTTATAACATCCCCCAAAACATCTAAAGCAACATTAACATACTTTGAAGAAATCTTACAATAAAAAGAAGTCATCTCTTCAGAAGTAAATCCATTAAATTCTCCGCCCCTCCTTTCAATCTCTTGAGCAATTTCTAAGTTTGTTCTATTTGTTGTTCCTTTGTAGAGCATATGTTCAATAAAATGACTTATTCCCTTTTCTTTTAATTCTTCATTAATTCCTCCTCCCTTAAAAGAAATTGAAACAGAAACAACAGGAACCTCTCTTTTTTCAAAAAGAATTGTAAATCCATTAGGCAAAACTTTTTTCTTAAAATTTTTTATCATCTTTTATTCAAAGATACTAAATAAAATTATTATATAAAGATTAAGGTTAATTTATACAAAAAAATTTTATTTTCCCATTAACTACCAGCTACCAACTAAAATAAAAGTCTATAACCCAAATATAAAACAAATAAAAAAGCCAAAACTAAAATTCCCCAACTAATTACCTTTTCTTTTATTGATTGTTTTCGCTTTAATTCAGGAGCTTTCTCTTCTTCCTTTTTTTGTCCATATTCAAAAGCTACTTGTTCCACTGCAAGTTCTCTTTGTTTATCTTTGTAAGATTGATCGTTAAATTCCCCTAATTCTTCCGCCATAATTATTATAGAAAAGATTGATTAATAAATGTTAAGAAATTATTTATTTTCAAAAATTAAATAATTTTCTATTCCTTCTTGAAATTCATCAATTATCTTATAATTTTCTTTAATAAAATCCTTAAGCCACTTTCTCTCGGCATAAAAATTCTTTTTACTAACTAAACTTTTTGTCGCCCAACTAACTACAACCCTGTCAACGAAAGGCATAATTTCTTTTAATAGTTCCTTGGAATAATTCCTTTTTAACATTTCCAAACTGTCAAGAGTCTTGAACAAAAAAACAACTTTTTTCCCTTTTCCTTTTTTCAAAAAACTTTTAACAATTTCTAAATCAAATAAACTCCCATGAAAACAATCTGCATTCTTTTTTTCTTTTAAAAAATAATTGTTTTGTAAATCCACAAGTTGCCCAACTGCTTCAAAACCAAAATAATTTACATTAAAACCAGCTTCTAAAAAATAATCATAACTAAAACCATTAATTCCAGAACCAAGGTCATATACATTAATTATTCCTCCCTTTGTTAATTTATCTTTTGCCGAAATATAATTTGGTTCAATTAATTCTTCATGATGAACTTCATCTAATCCATCCAAACATTTTTTGTAAACATCAATATAATGATTTAATCTCTCCTTTGTAGAAATATGCTTTTGTAAAAACCAAATAGGTTCTTTGTCTTTAACATTAAGTAACTTTTCACTAACAAAAGCCGTATACATTTTACGAAGCAAATCACGAGTTTCTTTAATTTTTTCATCCAAAATTAAATCTTCTCTATCTTCAAATTGTGAATAAACTAATTTCACATCTGAAAGTGGAAGTTTCCTAAATTCCTTCTTTTCCATTATTTTTTCAATAACTTCATCATAATTCAAATCTTTTCTTCGTGCCATGAAAATGTAAAACAAAAAAGATTTAATAATTTAATCTTAAATTAGAAAAGATCATTTCATGTTTTCCCATTAATAATCTCTTGTCTTTGGGGTGGCGGCCGGGGTTGTGGATGGAAGATAAGAGGAGTTTCATATCTTTTGCTAACAAATTTCTTATTCAGAATCTAGAATCTAAAGTATTAACTCAAATCATTTCTGACTCCAATTCTAAAGAACACTTCAATTTCAAATTTCTCACTGTGTTTACAGCAAAGCCCTCTCAACAACTCTTAAAAATACTACAAACTACTTACTACTAACTAAAAACTATCAACTATCAAATGCCAATAAATGTAAATGACCC
>JAACWB010000033.1 GCA_009992215.1 archaeon | reverse complement strand
ATTATGAATGTTGCAGCCTTTATGTGGTCAGCAATAATTCGCATTTCTCTTTCGTTTCCTTTGTATGTTTTATTTGACAATTTTTCAATTTCTTGAATTATTGGTTTCCATACTTCTGTTAAATAATTGTCTTCATATCCATTAAGAATTGTAATCATTCTCTCAACACCCATTCCAGTGTCGATGTTTTTTTGTTTTGCTTCAATAATTTTTCCTTCTTTTGTTTTTTCATATCCCATTAAAACATCATTCCAAATTTCTACCCAATTTTTGTCTTCAGGGTCGAAAGTTTTTGGAGCAGGAACATTGTTTAGTTTCCAATAAAACATTTCTGTATCTGGTCCACATGGTCCAACCTCTCCTGCTGGTCCCCACCAATTATCTTTTTTAGGAAGAAATGCAATTCTTTCTTTTTTTATTCCAAGAGATTCCCAAATATTTGCTGCTTCATTATCTCTTGGCGCATCACTATCTCCTGCAAATACTGTAACTGCAAATCGATCTAGCGGAATGTTTAATTGTTTTGTTAAGAATTCAAAGGACATTTCTATTGCTTCTTTTTTGAAATAGTCTCCAAGCGACCAATTTCCAAGCATTTCAAAGAAAGTATGATGAGTTGTGTTTCCAACTTCTTCAATGTCTCCTGTTCTTATGCAGCGTTGAACATTTGTTAACCTTTTTCCTTCTGGATGTTTCTCTCCTAAAAGAAATGGAACCAAAGGATGCATTCCTGCTGTTGTAAATAAAACAGTTGGATCATTTTCTGGAACCAAACTAGAATTTTTTATTTCTTTATGTCCATGTGATTTAAAAAAATCAATGTATTTTTTAATAAGTTCTTTACGAGTTATCATAATTTAGGAAAAGAAATCGAAGTTTTAAATTTATTGTTGCGCGAATATCACCAAAAAAATATATAAGGTTTATTTCTTCCCTTAGTTTATGGATGATAAAAATAATTTGAGTATTTTAAACCAAAGCAAAATTTTTGCTCATTTAGATAGAGTTTATGAATGGATTAAAACAGGAAATGTTTTACCTCTTTCGATGGAAATTGATTCAACTAATATTTGCAATAGTAATTGTTCTAATTGTGCAGGAAACAGATTTTCTCCACAAGTTTCATTATCTTTGGAATTTATGAAGGATGTTATTAATCAACTTTCTCCTTTCTTGAAAGGGCTTGTTTTCACAGGAGGTGGAGAGCCCCTTTGCAATAATTTTACAATTGATGCTGTGATTTATGCAAAACAAAAAGGACTTGATGTAGGGTTTATTACGAATGGCGAATTAATCACAGAAAAGATTGCAGAAAAACTTGTAGAAAATTGTTCTTGGGTTCGAGTTAGTGTTGATGCTGCAGATGAAAAAGATTATTTGTTGGTTCATGGTAAAGGAAGAGATTCATACAAGAAAGTTTTGGAGGGAATTGGTTTTTTAATTAATGCCAAAAAGAAATTTGGAGGAAATTGTACTATCGGGGCAGCATATTTGACAAATGAAAAATTATCAAAAGGAATGTTTTCTTTTTCTAAAAAAATGAAACAACTTGGTGTAGATTATGTACAATTTAGGCCTTTTCATTTTGATAAATTTAATGTTGATTCTGAAATTGGAGAGTGTAAGAAATTAGAAAATGAAGATTTTAAAGTGGAAGTTTCGAGAATGAGATATGATAAAAATGAGTATGAATATCCTGTGGCTTATCGTGATTATTTTACAACTGTTCTTGCTGCAGATGGAAAATTATATCCTGATTGTTTTACTCGGGGGATGAGGGGTTATGCTTTAGGAGATTTAAATCACGATATTTTTGAAGAAATTTGGAATTCTGAAAAGAAAAAAGAAATTATTGAAAATAAATTGAAAATGAAAAATTGTCCTGTTATGTGTAGGTATGATAGTTTGTCAAATTTATTATGGAATATAAAACAAGTTAATGAAGGAGGAAAACATTTGAGTTTTGTTTAATATGATATTTAATTGGGGTTTTGTTGGATGTTCAACTATATTACCTTCTTTTATAGAGGGTTTGAAAACATTATCCAATGCAAATTGTTATGCTGTTGCTTCAAGAAATTTGAATAGAGCAAAAGAGTTTTCCGATAAATATAAAATTTCCAAGCACTATGGGAGTTATGAAGAATTAGTTAAAGATAAAGAAGTTGACATAGTTTATATTTCTACGACGAATGATTTACACAAAGAGAATGTCTTATTGTGTTTGAATGCAGGCAAGCATGTTCTTTGTGAAAAACCTTTGACTTTAAGTTATGATGATACAAAAGAATTGGTGGATTTAGCAAGAGAAAAAAATTTATTTTTTATGGAAGGGTTATGGACAATGTTTTTGCCTACCTTTGTTAAATTAAGAGAATTGATTGAACAAAAAATTATTGGCGAGGTTAAAATGATTCGTGCAGATTTTGGTTTTACTAATGATTGGGGAATTGAAAGAAGGTTATTGAATAAACAATTAGGTGGAGGAACTTTAATGGACAATGGAATTTATCCAATTTCTTTACCTTTATTTATTTTTGGAATACAACCAGACACTATTCAGACATTTTGTAAAATTGGAGAAACTGGCGTAGATGAATATTCTTGTTATTTATTATCTTATAATTCAGGAGAAGTGGCCACGCTCTCTTCTTCAATAAGATTGTCTACACCACAAGATGCGATAATTATCGGAACAAAAGGATATATTGTTTTACCGGATTTTTGGCATGGAAATAAATTAATTTTGTATTTGGATAATAAGGAAAAAGAAACTTTTAATTTAATTTACGAATCTACAGGATATAATTATGAGGCAAAAGAAGTTATGGATTGTATAGAATCTGGAAAAAAAGAAAGTGAAATTATGAATTTAAACAAGACGCTTGAAATAGCAAAATTAATGAATAATATTCGTGAAAAACTAAATATTAAATTTGATTAAAATGATAACACATATAGTTTTATTTAAAATAAAAGAAGGAAGCTCTAAAAAATTAATTGAAAATCTTTATAATAATTTATACCTTATTAAAGATAAAATCAGAGGGATAATTTCTATTTCTGGAGGGAAAAACATAAGCTTGGAGAATTTTAAAAAAGGGTATACACAAGGATTTATTATAAATTTTATTGATGAAAAGGCAAGAGATAATTACTTAGTCGATAAAGAACATATTAAATTAGTTAATAAATTTACATGAGCCAATAGTTGAAGAAGTTCTTGTTTTTGATTTTGAATGATTATCTTTCAAGTAATTTTAATTTTTCTTGAATTTGTCTTAGTTGATCTTCAATTGTTCCGTACCTTTTTATTTCTGGAGCCAATTTTTCTTCAACTTTTCTTTCAATTAC
>JAACWB010000032.1 GCA_009992215.1 archaeon | reverse complement strand
CACTCATGTCAGGTCCACCAATCACCAAATCTAAAAATTTTCCCCTCACCATTTTACTTTCAATCAAATTCTTTTTTTAAACAAATATCTTGTCTAGAATATATTTACAAAGAGTTGTATTTTATTTATGGCTTTCTTGACAAAATCATATTTTACTTTTGATTACAAAAAATAACACCCAAATTTTTATAAATAATTTTTTCTACAAACTGTGATGACAGAAATAGTTCAAGAATTAACAAATGGAGAATTTGAATCTTTCACAAAGGAAGGAGTTGTATTAATAGACTTTTTTGCGGAATGGTGTATGCCTTGCATGATGATGGCACCAATAATTGAAGATTTAAACGAAGAGTTTGAGGGAAAAGCAAAAATAGCTAAATTAAACATTGATGATTCTCCTGAACTAGCTGACAAATATAATGTTTCATCCATTCCAACTTTTATAATTTTTAAAGAAGGAAAAGTTGTTGAACAATTAACCGGTTCGATGATTCAAGACGAGCTCTCAGAAGCTCTACAAAAACATCTTAATTAAAAGATAAGTTTTATAAACAAAATATTTCTTTTTTCAGTACAGACTGCATTGTGGCTCCGTAGCTCAGTCTGGTCAGAGCACTGGACTTTTAATCCAGGTGTCGAGGGTTCGAATCCCTTCGGGGCCACTTTTATTTTGTTTTTAGAAGGGATTCGTTCGAATCCGAGCATCACTTGAATTTATCAATAAATGCAATTTAGGAGAAATTCACAGTGTGGGAGTACAGAGGGGCCACTTTTTATTTTTTAAAATAAAACAAATATAGAAAAATATTTTTCCTTTTTCCAAAATAAAATAATTATAATTATTTTCTAAAAAATCTCCAAATTTTAATTTAAACGAAACATTTATAAACTAAATTTTTTACAGTTTTGTATGTATAACAACACAGACTATGTTATGCAAGAATAAAATAAACTCCCGACGACAAAAAAATGCACATTCTACAGCCAAAACACATTAAACTTTCAGAACAAGAAGCAACAGAACTTCTAACTAAGCTTAATGTTTCTAAAGCTCAAATACCAAAAATACTTTCAAATGATGCAGCGCTTCCAGAAGGTTGTATTGTAGGTGATGTAATTAAAATAGAAAGAAAGGAAGAAGATGGCGTTGTTATCTACTACCGGGTTGTGGTTCAATAAGATGGTAAAACAAAATCACTTAATTATTAAAAAATATTTAGAAGACCACTCACTTGTTGAGTCAAACATTATTTCTTTTAACGAATTTATTGAACACAGAATGCAAGAAATTGTTGATGAAATTTCTGGCTCAATTGAACAAGAAGAAGAAGATTATGAAATCAAATTAGGTAAAATTGAAGTAGGTAAACCAGTTGTTATTGAAGCAGATGGTTCAACATCAAGAATTATGCCTTTTGAAGCAAGATTAAGAAATTTAACTTATGCTGCTCCAATCTATTTAGAATTAACTGTAAAAAAAGATGACCAAGTTGATTCAGAAGTTGTTGAAGTTGGAAAAATTCCAGTAATGGTTAAATCAAAAGCATGTAATACTGAAGGTTTAACAAAAGAAGAATTGATTGAAAACTACAATGACCCAATTGATGCTGGTGGTTATTTTATTATTAAAGGTAATGAAAGAGTTATGACTATGGCTGAAGATTTAGCTGAAAACCAACCTTTCATTGAAGAAGATAACAAAGGAGAATTAAAATTAAAGTTATTCTCATTAAAAGGAACTTATAGAATTCCAACAACAATTTCAGAAAATAAAGAAGGACTTTTTGAAGTGGACTTTTCAAGATTCAAAAACATCCCTGCTGTTGTTTTACTAAAAGCATTAGGATTAACAAAAGAATCAGACATTGCTAAATATTTAGGAAAAGAAACTGATAGTGTTATTGTTAATTTGTATGAGTTTGTTAATTTAGCAACAGAAGAAGATGCAATGATGTATATTGCAGAAAAAACAAATTTACAAGGAACAGAAAAAGAAATTTTAGATAGAGTAAAACAAAGAATTGATTCATATTTATTTCCGCACATAAGTCAAAACAATGAAGACAGAATGAAAAAAGCTGTGACTTTGTGTAAATTAATTAAACAATTTTTAATCGCAAAAGAAAATCCAAAAGTAAGAACAGATAAAGATCACTACGCAAATAAAAGAGTTAGATTGTCAGGAGATCTATTGGCAACATTATTCAGAGTTAATTTAGGAATTTTAATTAGAGATTTACAATACTCTTTACAAAAATCTTCAAAGAGAAAGAAATTTTTCTCAATAAAAGTTTTAGCAAAATCAACTTTATTCTCACATAGAATTGAGTCTTCAATCGCAACTGGTTCTTGGACTGGAGAGAGAAGTGGTGTAACTCAAAATATGGATAAGACAAACTACTTAGCAAAAACTTCACAATTACAAAGAGTTTCAAGTATGCTTGAATCAAGTCAAGAAAACTTCAAGGCGAGAACTCTTCATCCAACACATTTTGGTAGATTCTGTCCAATTGAAACACCAGAAGGAACTGAAATTGGTTTAAGAAAAAATCTAGCTTTATTATCTAAAGTTTCAACAAGAGTTGATTTAGATGAAAACAAATTTGTGGCTGAATTAGAAAGTTTAGGATTAGATAAAGAAGGAACAACAGGTTCAGAAGTTTTCTTCAACGGAAATTATGTTGGAAATGTTGATGATACAACTAAATTTACAAAAGAAATTAAAGAAAAAAGAAGAAATGGAGAATTACCAATTCAATTAAGTATAAACAAAAATGATGGGCTTCAAACTATTACAATTTCAACTGAACCAGGAAGAGTTTTAAGACCCTTAATTGTTGTTGAAAACGGTTCTTCTAAGATGACTAAAGATTTATTATCACAATTAGAACAAAATGAAATCAAATGGACTGATTTATTAAAAAAAGGTGTGATTGAATATCTTGATGCTTCAGAAGAAGAAGATGCTTTAGTTTCAGTTAATGAGGAAGAAATTACTGAAGACAATACACACGTTGAAATTGATCCAGTTGCCTTCTTAGGTGTTGTAACAAGTTTAGTTCCATATGGAAATCACGACCAGTCATCGAGATTAAATCGTGGTTCAAAAACACAAAAACAAGCTTTAGGTTTATACACAGCTAATTATTTATGTAGATTAGATACTGATGTTTCTCTTTTACAATACCCACAAAAACCTCTTGTGAGAAGTTTTGTTTATGACACTCTTAATACTTATCCAGCAGGTCAAAATTTAACTGTTGCAATTATGACTTATGAAGGTTATAATATGGAAGATGCATTAGTTTTCAACAAAGGTTCATTAGATAGAGGAGTAGGTAGGTCATTTTACTTTAGACCATACTCTGCAATTGAAATGAATTATGCTGGTGGACTTCGTGATGAAATTTGTGTTCCAGATAAAGATACATCTGGATATAGAATGGAATCATTATATTCTCTTTTAGACGAAGATGGAGTTATTTCTCCAGAAGCAGACATAAATGAAGGAGATGTTTTAATTGGTAAAACTTCACCTCCTAAATTCTTATCTGAAGCAAGAGAAATTTCAGTAAGAACAAAGAAAGAATCTTCAGTAACATTAAGACAAGAAGAACAAGGAATTGTTGAAGGAGTTTTTGTAACTGTTGATGATGAAGGAAATAAAATAGTTCAAGTTAAAACAAGAGATCAAAGAATTCCAGAATTAGGAGATAAATACGCAACTTCACACGGTCAAAAAGGTGTAATTGGTATGATTGCAGATGAAAGTGATATTCCATTCACAGCTTCTGGAATTAAACCAGATGTTATGTTCAATCCACACGGTTTACCTTCACGTATGACTGTAGGTTATTTATTAGAATTACTAGCAGGTAAAACAGCTTCACTCCGAGGAGAAATTGTTGATGGTACTTCATTTAGTGGAGAAAGCAAAAAAGAATTAGAAGAAGAACTTAATGGATTAGGATTCCGATTCGACGGTAAAGAAACAATGTACAATGGAATTACAGGTCAAAAAATGGAATCAAGAATTTTTGTTGGTAACTTATATTACTTGAAACTTAAATACATGGTAGGAAACAAAATGCATGGTAGAGCATCAGGTAAAGTTGCATTATTAACACGTCAACCAATTGAAGGTAGAAGTCGTGGTGGTGCATTAAGACTTGGTGAAATGGAACAACAAGCATTAGTTGCACACGGTGCTTCATTATTATTGAAGGAAAGATATGATTCAGATAAAGTGGTTTTACCAATCTGTGCTAAATGCGGTGCAATTGCAATCGAAGACACAATCAGAAATAAAGTCTCATGTCCTGAATGTGGAAGCGAAGATGTTGAACCAGTTGAAGTTTCATACGCATTCAAACTTCTTGTAGAAGAATTACAAGGGTTACATATAAAAACTAAATTCGAATTAAAAAACAAGTACGAATAAAATGAAAAAAGCTATTAGTAAAAAAGTTGGAGAAATTAAATTTTCATTACTTAGTCCAGAACAAATAAAGAAATTGTCAGTTGCAAAAATTGTAACTCCAGAACTTTATGATATCGACGGTTATCCTGTAGATGGCGGACTAATGGATTTAAGACTTGGTGCAATTGACCCAGGTGTTAGATGTAGAACATGTGGTGGAAGAATAAAAGAATGTTTAGGTCACCCAGGTTCAATAGATTTAGCAAAATCAGTTATTCACTTGAAATACGTTCCATTAATTGAACTTAGTTTAAGATGTTTCTGTTCTGACTGTGGAAAATTAATGTTATCCGACGAAGATATTAAAAAATTAACTCCAAGTGAAAGAGCTAAAAAAGCAAAAGATAACAAAAGATGCCCTCACTGTCAAGCTGAACAAGAAAAAATCAAATTAGATAAACCAACAAGTTTCTATAAAGGAAAAGCAAGAATTTTTCCAACTGAAATTAGAGAAAGATTAGTTAAAATTCCAAATGAAGAATTAAGAAAAATTGGTGTGGACACTTCAACTTGTCGACCCGAGTGGGCAGTTTTAACAGCATTAATTGTTCCTCCAGTAACAGTAAGACCTTCAATCATTTTAGAAACTGGTGAGAGAAGTGAAGATGACTTAACACACAAATTATCAGATATTATAAGAGCCAATCAAAGACTTTGGGAAAACTTAAATGCAGGTGCTCCAGAAGTTATTATTGAAGACCTATGGGATTTATTACAATACCACGTAACAACATTCTTCGATAACTCCGTTTCAAGAGTTCCACCAGCAAGACACAGAAGTGGTCAACCTCTAAAAACAATTACTGAAAGAATCAAAGGTAAAGAAGGTAGAATTAGAAAGAACATTGCAGGTAAGAGAGTAAATTATTCAGGTAGAACAGTTATTTCTCCAGATCCAAACTTAAAAATTAATGAAGTGGGAATTCCTTTTGAAATTGCAAGAATTGTAACTGTAGCTGAGGCTGTTACTGATTTAAACAAAGAAAAATTAGAAAAATTAATCCGTAATGGAGAAAACTGGCCTGGAGCTAATTATGTTATTAGACCAGATGGAAGAAAGAAAAAAATTACAAAAGATTTAACTGAAGAAATTATTACTGAAATTAAACCAGGTTACATTGTTGAAAGACATTTAAGCGACGGAGACGTAGTATTATTCAATCGTCACCCTTCACTTCATAGGGCTTCATTAATGGCACATTTTGTAAGAGTTTTACCTGGTAGAACTTTCCGTATGCATCCTGCTGCAGCAGCTCCGTATAATGCGGACTACGACGGTGATGAAATGAATATTCACTCACCCCAAACTGAAGAAGCAAGAGCAGAAGCACGTGAATTGTTAGATGTAAAGAACCACTTAATTTCTCCAAAGAATAACACAAACTTAATTGGTTGTATCAAAGATGTTAACACAGGAAACTATTTATTGACAAAAGCAGACTTCACAAAAGAAGAAGCTAATCAATTACTTTATAGTTCAGGAATCAACGCTGAAGTAACAAAAAAATCAATTACAGGAAAAGAATTATTTTCATTAGTTTTACCCGTAATTGACTTCAAGAACGATTCATTTGAAATTAAAGGTGGAAAAATTGTTGAAGGGGTAATTGATAAGACTGCTTTTGCAGAAGAAGATGGCGAATTAGTTAAAGCAATTGACGCTAAGAATGGAAGAAATGAAGCATTCAATACTTTAAAGAAAGTTTTTGATGTAGGTAAAAATTATCTATCAAATAGAGGAATTACAGCCTCAGTAGATGATTTTGACTTAACACAAGATTTAATTGAAGAAGGAGAGAAAGTAGTAAAAGCAGCTGAAAGAAATGTAGATAAAATTTTAGCAGATTATGAGAGCGAAACATTAGAATTAATTCCAGGTAAAACTGCTGAAGAATCTCGTGAAATTCACATTATGAAAGCACTAAACGAAGTTAGAACTAAGATTGGTGCAATTGTTAAAGGCGGACTTTCTGAAAAGAATCCAGTAAGCCACATGATGAGGTCAGGTGGTGGAGGAAATGCACTTAATATTACTCAAATGGCTTCATGTGTAGGTCAACAGGCATTTGCTGGTGGAAGAGTAGATATTGGTTATACTGAAAGAACATTACCTTTCTATAAACGTGGAGATTTGTCTCCAAAAGCAAGAGGATTCATTAAGAGTTCGTTCATTAAAGGTCTAAGACCAGATGAATTTTTCTTCCAAGCAATTACAGGAAGAGATTCACTTATGGATACAGCTCTTAGAACACCTAAATCAGGTTACTTGTATAGACGTTTAGCAAGTGCACTTCAAGATATTAGAGTTGAATACGACGGAACTGTTAGAGATGGTGGAAATAATGTTATTGAATATAAATATGGTGATGATGGAATTGATGTAGCAAAAGAACATGTTAAAGGTCAAATAGCTCCAGGTGAAGCAATTGGTTTAGTTGCGGCTCAATCTTTCGGTGAAGCTTCAACACAAATGGTTTTGAATACTTTTCACATGGCCGGTGTAGCTGAAATGCAAGTAACAACTGGTTTACCTAGAATTATTGAAATTTTCGACGCAAGAAAGAAACCTTCATCTCCAAAGATGGATATTTATTTAGAAAAAGAATTTAACAACGAAGAAGGTGCAAAAGTATTTGCAGAAAAAATTAAAGAAGTTAAATTAAAAGAAATTTCTTCAAACATAAATTTAGACTTTGGAAATAAAACAATTGAAATTTCATTAGATAAAGACGGATTAAAGAAAGTTCATACAACGGTAAAAAAAGTAACTGAAAGATTAAACGAATTAGGTTTTGCCGTTGAAGAAATGGCAAGCGGAGTAAGATTAAATGCAGGAGAATATGGCTTCAGAGAAATTTATCAACTTAAAGAAAAATTAAAGAACACAATTATTTCAGGAATTAAAGGAATTGAACAAATCTTAATTGTTAAGAGAGGAAAAGATTTTGTTGTTGTAACTCTTGGAACAAACTTAAAAGAAATTCTTAAATTAAAAGAAGTTGATAAGTCAAGAGTAATCTCAAATGATTTATATGAAGTTGCAAATGCATTCGGAATAGAAGCTGCAAGACAATTAATAATTAACGAAATCCAAGAAGTACTTAATTCTCAAGGGTTAGATATTAATATCAGACACTTAAAATTAGTAGCTGATTCAATGTCAAACACAGGTGAAGTTAAAGGGGTTACAAGAATGGGTATTATTGCTCAAAAGTCTTCAGTACTTGCAAGAGCAACTTTCGAAACTCCCGATAAACAATTTGTGAATGCAATTATCAAGGGTACAAGCGATAAACTTGATAGCGTTATCGAAAACATCATTCTTAATCAACCAGTACCAGTAGGAACAGGACTTCCAGGATTAATGGTGAACGTAGTAGGTTCATTAGTTAAAGATGATAAAGATAAGGAAGTTGCTGATTCTAAAATTGTTGAAAAATCAAGTAATTAATCGAAGAGAACAACAATTTTTATAAATGGGGATAAGTATTAAGGATTATAGACGATGACAAGCACAATAAATATGCAGGATATGAGGTATTTGAATTTATTCGAGAGAATAACAAGAATAACTACAAGATATTGTGTAAAATATAATGATACTTTAATGTTTTGTGTTCCTAAATTAATGATTTCTAAAGCTCTTGGAAAGAATAACGAGAACTTAAAAAAAATGTCTGACATTTTGAAAAAAAGAATTCGAGTTGTTGCAATTCCAAATGGTGTTGAAGATGCAAAAGTTTTCATCCAATCAATTATTTCACCAGTAACATTTAAAGAAATAGAAATTACAGACGAAGGAATTATTGTAACTGCCGGTGCTCAAAATAAAGCAGCACTAATTGGTAGAAATAAACGTAGACTCCTTGAAATGCAAAAAATCGTAAAAGATTTTTTTAATTTAGAATACAAAGTTCAATAATTTTATCTAAATATTTAACAAAATATTTTCTTAATACGACGCTGTAATTATAAGAAGAATAGTAAAAAGAATAGCAACCTTTTTAAACTAAAATTCTTAACAATATTCATAACGAAAATGGGATTAAAAAACGCATTCAAAATAATGAAAGACCGAAAGAAATTTCGATGGAAAGATCACGGTTACAAACAAAGAGTTCTAGACTTGTATGCAAAATCAGATCCTCTAGAAGGTGCAAATCAAGCAAAAGGAATTGTTCTTTCTAAATTTCAAAAAGAAGCAAAACAACCAAACTCAGCAATGAGAAAATGTTGTAAAGTTCAATTAACAAAAAATGGTAGACAAGTTTCAGCTTTTATTCCTGGTAACTTGGCGCAAAAATTTGTTGATGAACACGATGAAGTTATGATTGAAAGAATTGGTGGAAAACAAGGAAGAAGTAAAGGAGACATTCCTGGTGTAAGATATAAAGTTATTCAAGTAAATGATCAACCACTACATAGATTATGGTGTGGAAAGATACAAAAGGGTAGAAGATAAAATGGCAGAAGTAATAAAATTTAAAATTTTTGACTTATGGGATATTTCTGAAATTGAAGTAGCTGACCCAGGATTAAAATCAGCAATCAACTTAGAACCAAAATTAGCATTGAAAACTCATGGTAGAAATGTTGTAAAATACGGGCAAACAAAAGTTAATGTTGTTGAAAGATTAATGAATAAATTAGCTCTTTGCGGTCATAGAAATAAAAAGCACCGTTTAGAAGTTGGACATTCAACAGGTAAATATGGAAGAAATATGACAACTGTAATTGAAGCATTAAAAATTGTTGAGGAAAGAACTAAAGAAAATCCTGTAAAAGTTTTAGTTGCAGCAATCGAAAAATCTGCACCAAGAGATGAAGTAACAATTATTGAATACGGTGGTGCAAGATACCCTCAAGCTGTTGACATTTCACCAATCAGAAGAGTTAATTTAGTTTTGAAATATTTGGCACACGCAGCTTCAGATAAAGCTTTTGGAAAAAAGAAAAAATTATCATTTGCTTTAGCAGAAGAAATAATCATGGCTTATGAAGAAAATGGGGAAAGCGTTCTTTTGAAAAAGAAAAAAGAATCTGAATCTCAAGCTGATGCAGCTCGTTAATTTTCTAGATAAGTTTTAAAAAATAAATTAGATAAAAAATAAAATGACAGAAATAACTGACTTGATGAAAAAACAAGATCACATTAGAAATATTGCTATTGCAGCACATATTGATCATGGTAAAACTACTTTCTCAGATAATTTACTTGCTGGAGCAGGAATGTTGTCAGAAGAAACTGCTGGAAAACAAAGAGCTCTAGATTTCCATGAAGACGAAGCAGCAAGAGGTATTACAATTGATTCAGCTTCAGTTTCTATGATTCACAAAGTAAAAGGTGAAGAATATTTAATTAACTTAATTGATACTCCAGGTCACGTTGACTTTGGAGGAGATGTAACAAGGGCAATGAGAGCAGTTGACGGATGTATTATTCTTTCTTGTGCAGTTGAAGGAGTTATGCCTCAAACTGAAACTGTTGTAAGACAAGCACTAAAAGAATTAGTTAAACCAGTTTTATTCATTAACAAAGTTGACAGATTAATCAAAGAAGTTAAATTAACACCCGAAGCAATGCAAGCAAAATTCATTTCAATTATTAATCACGTTAACGAATTAATTCAAAAAATTGCTCCAGAAGGATACAAAGAAAAATGGAAAGTTGGAGTAGGCGAAGGAACTGTTGCATTCGGTTCTGCATTCCACAACTGGGCATTAAGTGTTCCTTACATGAAAGAAAAAGGAATTACTTTCAAAGATATTATTGATGCATACGAAAATGATAATCATAAAGAATTGGCTAAAAAAGCACCTTTACACGAAGTTGTTTTAAGTATGTCTGTTGCACACCATCCAAATCCTGTTGTTGCTCAAAAATATAGAATTCCAAGAATCTGGCATGGAGACACAAGTGTAGAACCAGGAAAGTCAATTATGGAATGTAATGCAAAAGGTGATGTTGCTTTTGTTCCAATTAAAATTACTGTTGATAAACACGCAGGTGAAGTTGCAGCAGGTAGATTATTCTCAGGAACAATAAAACAAGGTGATGAAGTTTACATGAATAATGCTAAAAAGAAAGTTAGAGTACAACAAGTTTCAATTTACAAAGGAGCTCAAAGAATTTTATGTTCTGAAGCACTTGCAGGAAATATTGTTGGTGTTGTCGGTTTAAGAGATGTTGTTGTAGGAGAGACAGTTTCAAAACAAGAAATTGAACCATTCGAAGCAATCACACATTTATTCGAACCAGTTGTAACAAAATCAATTGAAGCAACTAAAGCAGCTGATTTACCTAAATTAGTTGAAGTATTAAGACAAGTTGGAAAGGAAGATCCTTCATTAAGAATTACAATCAATGAACAAACTGGTGAATCATTAATTTCAGGAATGGGAGAATTACATTTAGAGATTATTGAAAACAGAATTAAAACAGAAAAAGGTTTAGATGTTAAAACTTCAGCTCCAATTATTGTTTATAGAGAAACTGCAGCAAGAGCTTCAGAAGTTGCTGAAGGTAGAAGTCCAAACAAGCACAATGGATTCTTCATGAAAGTTGAACCTCTTGAAGATGAAATGTTTGCAAAGATTCAAAGTGGAGAATTAAGAGAAGGAAGAGTAAAGAAAAAAGATGATTCAGTTACTCAAACACTTTCAGCAATGGGATGGGGAAGTGATGAAATTAGAAATGTTAAAGATGTTTACAAAGGAAATTTACTTTTAGATGAAACTCGTGGTGAAGTTCACATCGGTGAAGTAATTGAAATGGTAATGGATGCTTTTGAAATGGTAATGGATGAAGGCCCTTTAGCTAGAGATCCTTGTATGAAACTTAAAGTAACATTAGTTGATATTAAACTTCATGAAGATGCAATTCACCGTGGTCCAGCACAAGTATATCCTGCTGTAAGAGAAGCAATCAAAAATGCAATGAAATCAGGTAACCCTGCTTTATTAGAACCTTTACAAATCCATGTAATTGATATGCCTGGAGATTATATGGGTGCAGTTACAAAACTTGTTGGTTCAAAGAGAGGGCAAATGCTTGACATGAAACAAGAAGGAGACGTTGCAGAAATTACGGCAAAGATTCCAGTAGCTGAAATGATTGGTTGGTCAAACGATTTACGAAGTACAACTGAAGGTAAAGGAACATCTTCAATACTTGACCAAACTTTTGAAAAAGTGCCTCCAATGTTACAAGATAACATTGTAAGAAGCATCAGAGAAAGAAAAGGTTTAAGTGAAAATCAATAATTTTATATTTTTAATTTTATTTTTCTTTTTATGAATTTAATAAAAATCGGAACATATGAACATTTTGACGGATATTATATTTTGCTCCGGGAAGATACTGGGCAAGAAGTTGCAAGACAAGATTTGCAGTTGATAAAGTTACTAAATCCAAAATTTCCTATTTTAAAATTTGATGGTGACTCCTATTTGGAAAAACAACACACCCCAAAAGGTACAAATGCCCTTGTAAATTTAGAATATAAAATTGCAGAAAATTGTTCTATTCGGGGAATTTATTATGCAAAATTAAGATTAAGAGAAGATGAGGGAATACGATCTTTAACAAAAAGAAAAGTTTTTTGATATCACTTTCTTACTCTTCTAAAATAATATAAAATTAAAATAAATGAAATTGTTGCTGTAATTGCCATTGTGTAAATCAATATTTCAAATCCAAATATTGAAGCAATAATTCCTCCAACCATTGCAGATAATCCTTGTGTGAACGAAATACCTCCTTCAAATAAGCCCCACTGTTTTTCTGATGAATTTTTGTTTGTATTTGATGCAAATTCCTCATCATAAATTGGGTCGGCAAGTGCATTACCTAATGCCAAAAATATTTGTGCTAAAAAGAGTGTCCATTTGCTTGAAATAACTAAATAAATTAAAATTCCAATCAACCAAACGAACCACCCAGAAATCATAATTTTTATCTTTTTATCATGATTTCTTTTTTTTGTATGAATAAAATATGTGAAAATTCCTTCAAACATTAAAAATATTCCCAAAGCAAGTCCAGCATCTAGTATGTCCCCTCCAATTTTTTGAACAAAAATAGCATAAATTGGAAGAATGATTCCTTCTGAGAAGGTTGAAATCATATACGAGGTTAAAAGAACCTTATTCAGAAAGTTTTTCTTTTTCATGGTGAATAAAAATAAATATTTTTTATTAATCTATCTTTTTATTTGAGTTTTACACTCTCTTCTTTTCAAAGTAAAAATTAGTGAAAAAATATCCAAAATATCGTCGATAATTTTAAGTTATTTATCTTGGAAAGTTTTATAAAGATAAATTTTATTAGTTTATCATGGCAAAAAGGGATTTAGTCCCTGGGCTATCATTTAGGTGACTAAATATAGAAGGAGAAAGGAGGATAAAAAAATGGCAAAAGATAAACCAAACATGAATGTTGTATTCGTTGGTCACGTTGACGCAGGAAAATCTACAACTGTAGGTAGAATGATGTTTGACGGTGGAGCAGTTTCTGAACAAGAAATGAAAAAGCTTAGAGAAGAAGCTGAAAAGCACGGTAAAGCTGGTTTCGAGTTCGCTTATGTAATGGATAATATCAAAGAAGAAAGAGAAAGAGGAGTTACTATTGACTTATCTTATAAAAAACTTTTAACTGACAAGTTTGAAATTACAATTATTGACGCTCCAGGGCATAGAGATTTTGTTAAAAACATGATTACTGGTGCTTCACAAGCGGATGCTGCTTTCTTAGTTATTTCAGCTCCAGGTGGTGTACAACCACAAACTACTGAACACTTATGGTTATTAAGAACAATGGGTGTAAAGAACTTAGCTATATCTATTAACAAGATGGATGCTGTTGAATATTCAGAACAAAAATATAAAGAAGTTAAAGAAGATGTTTCTAAATTATTAAAACAAGTTGGAATCAATCCAGACGTAACTCCATTTATTGCATGTTCAGGATTAATGGGAGACAATATTGTAAATAAATCTGATAAGATGCCTTGGTATAAAGGACCAACAATCAGAGAACAAATTGACCTTTTCCCAGCTCCAGAATTACCAACAAATTTACCAATGAGAATGCCAATCCAAGACGTATATGAAATTACAGGTATTGGAACTGTTCCAGTAGGTAAAATTGAAACTGGTATTATGAAAGTAGGACAAAAAGTTAAGATTCTTCCAGGTAGAACTGGTGAAGGTATTGATGGTGAAGTAAAAACAATTGAAGCTCACCACGAAACTCACCCTGAAGCTCCAGCTGGTATGAATGTAGGTGTTAATATTAGAGGAGTAGGTAAAAAAGATGTTGCAAGAGGAGATGTAATTTGCGAAGCAAGTTCACCAATCCCAATCGTTGAAGAATTCATCGGTCAAATTGCAGTTATCAACCACCCAACAGTATTAGCTAAAGGATACACTCCAGTATTCCACATTCACACTGCTCAAGTTCCATGCCAATTCGTTGAATTAATTGCTCAAATTGATCCTCGAACTGGTGAAGTTATCAAAGAAAATCCAGACTTCTTAAAGAATGGAGATGTTGCTAAAGTAAGAATTAAACCGCAAGGTAAATTAGCTCTAGAAACTCAAAAAGATAACCCTTTCATGGCTCGTTTCGCTGTGAGAGACGCAGGTGCTACTGTAGCTGCTGGAATGTGCTTAGAAATTACTAAGAAGAGATAATTTTATTTAATTTTTATTTTTATTTTTGTTTTTATTATATTTTTTTATTCTGGTTTAGACGCGAGTCTTTTAGAATTTAGAAACAGCATATTTATTATAAGAATCTTTATAAACATTAATTTATGAATTAAATTATAATGGAAAAATATAATATTCCCTCTTATCTTAAATCACAAGGCTTTGAAGGAGTAAAACTTGGAAGAGGAAATTGGACATTTATGTATAAGGAAAAGTTACATCCTTTCCCATATAAAAGTAAAAGGGATGCCATTTCAATGATGGTTGAGTGGACGGGAGATTTAGATGGATTGGAAAGGATGTTGAGAATCAAGGAATAATTTTATCATTTTTGATGTCTGAAAATTGGCTAATTTTTTTTGACTGGATGAGAGTCTTTTTGAATTTGGAAAATAAAATTGTGGGCTTTAATTCATTGCTGTTCTGTAAGTTTTTCTATGGGATTCTCTTATAAAATATTTTAGGGGTTGTCCCAAAAAGAAATTTTTGGTAAATCTTTTTCTAATTCAATTTTTGATACTAAAATTATTGAATTTGAAATTAATTCAAGCTCATTAAGCAAATATTTCTCTTTAAGTACACTTAATGTTCCAACAATTTTTCCTGGTTCATAAAATCCGGGCAACATAAGAATTATAAAAATTGTCAACTTATAAGTTTTTTGTAATTGAAATATCACAAAAATCCTTAAAAACTCAACAATATTTCTATTTGTATGTTAAGAAAAGATTTGAAAAAAAACGAACTTGATGAAATTCTCGAAGGTAAAGGAGATTTTGTACAAATTGATTATTTGAACCGTTTCATAAAACTATTTCCGCCAATCGGAATGAGAAAATATGCTTACTTAAAATTGGCAAGAATTTATTTGGACAAAGAAATGTTTAGTGATGCAGCAACAATGTTTAACAATGCAGCAATTAATTCTTTAACATTTAAAGAAAAACAAGAAAACTACGTAAAAGAAGCAAAATGTTTTGTTCGTGCACTAAAATTTGAAGAAGCAGGACGAGCATTAAAGAAAGGATTTGCTGAAGCAAATGAAAAAGAAAAAAACGAATTATATAATGAATTACTTGATTACTACAAAAAAGAAGGAGAAAGACTACTAAAAGAAAAAAAATCAAATCAAGCAGCCCAAATTTATGAAAGATTAATCAGAATGAAAGTTTCAAATGAAGATAAATTATCCTTCAAAGAAATACTTCTTGATTTGTATCAAAAATTGGGTAAGACAAAAGAGTATAGTTTTTTGAAAAGTTTAAATTAAAATTAATAGATTAGTTATCACTAATAAATGATAAAAAAAGAAATGTTTAAATAGAAATAATTTTTAATTTTTTTATGAAAAGAATAGTTTTGTTACCAAAAAAATTCAATGAACGGATTGATAATTTAGTAGGACTTCAAGAAGAGGTTAATGGAATCTTATTTTATCAACCCCAAAATGAATTTTGCCCAATAGAATCAATTTTTCTAACAGGTATTGGAAATTCGGGACATGTAAGCTCTTCTTCGGATAGAATAAAAATTGCAAATATTTTTTTAAAAAATAATAATTCTTATAATTTTGTAAAATTTCATACTCATAGTCTTGGAACAATAAAGAAGTTTGGAGAGTTTTATTCATATAATTTTTCTAAAGAAGATATAGAAAGCTATAAAGAACAATTAAAATATGACACAAATTTTATTGGAATGGTTGCAACTCCAAAAATAAAGTTGTTATATGGTTTAGATAATCTTTCAATTAGAATTGTTAATGGTTTTCCTTACAAAGCAGATCTAAAAATAAATAACGAATTGAATAATATTGCAAAAGCTGAAGGATTTAATTTAGAAAAGTTAATTGGCTCAATATAGTTTCCTAAAATCCATTGGAAACCTTTAAAAATTAAACGTAACATTATATTCTATTAGAAAGATATCATTAAGTTATCATTATTACTAATTAATCACACTCACATTCACTTGGCGAGAAGCTAAATTGAAAGCGTTCTGATATTTTTCTAATCGAATCTATAAGATTTGAATCAATTAAACGGAGAAAATAAATAATGGCAAAAGTTAGTCCAGTATCAATCAAGTATATGATACATGCAAGTTTAAACGCAGAAGGTGCTCTAGAAAAACCTGATGTGATTGGTGCATTGTTTGGACAAACAGAAGGACTTTTAGGAGCAGAACTTGAAATGAGGGAACTCCAAAAAGAAGGAAAAATTGGTAGAATTGAAGTTGAGTTAGAAAAACAAGACAAAAGAACTATCGGTATTATCAAAATTCCAACAGCCCTTGATCAATCTGAAACAACTTTGATTGCAGCTGCAATCGAAACAATTGAAAGAGTTGGACCTTGTGACGCTCAAATTGAAATCGAAAGAATTGAAGACGTCAGAAAAGGAAAAAGAGATTACATCATTGAAAGAGCAAAAAAATTAATGATGAACATTTCTGGTTCAACTGATTCAAGAGAAATCTCAAATGAAATTAAGGACTCTACAAAAATTGCAAGTGTAAAGGAATACGGTCCAAATAAACTTGCTTACGGTGGAGACTTAGATTCTGATGAATTAATTGTTGTTGAAGGTAGAGCAGATGTTGTTAATATGGTAAGAGCTGGAATTCAAAACGTTATTGGTATGAATGGTACAAAACTACCTGATGAAATCAAAGAATTAAGTAAAAACAAAATTGTTACTTTATTCGTTGATGGAGATAGAGGTGGAAAACTAATCGCTCAAAACGTTGTAGCAAATGCAAGTATTAATTACATTGCTTCTGCTCCAGATGGAAAAGAAGTTGAAGAATTAACTTCAAAAGAAATTCTTATGAATTTAAGAAAGAAAGTTTCAGCAGATAAATTTTTCCAAGAAGACAAAAGAAGATCTTTTGGTAGAGAGTCCAATGTAGAAGTAGAAGAAATTGATTTAAGTGAAGAAAACAAATCCAAACTTAAAGAAATTTCAAAAAACATCGAAGGAACAAATTCAGCAGTTCTTCTAAACAACAATTTAGAAGAAATTAAAGAAACGTCAGCAAAAACTGTCGCAAGTATGTTGAAGAGAACTAACGGTGTTTTAGCAATTGTAATTGATGGAGTTGTAACTTCAAGCTTAGTAAAAGCTGCAGAAGAATCAAACGTTCAAATACTTGTTGCAAAAAACTTCCAAACAACTGACACAAAAATTAAACTATTAAGTTTATAATTTCAATTTGGGGCTTTGCCCCTTTATTTTTTATTTTACATATTTTTTTATACCCTAATTCTATTATTATATTATGACATTCACATCTAATGGGCCCTTTAGTTTGGACATGGATTTTTTGTATGATGGTATGCCAGAAGAAAGAATAGGAACAAAAACAACAATTTCTGAATTGGAAAAAATGTTTCCAGATGAAGAAATTATCTTAATGAAAGATAGAAATTTTTTAGTTTTTGGAATTGAAAACGAAGAAAAGAAAATATTTAGATATTTGGCTCATGAATGTAAATATTGTAATGAATTAATTATTGGGCCACCTGAAAAAAAATATTTTAATACATTCAAGCAAAGACAAGCTTTGTCTGGTTCTGCAGGAAATCATTATTCTTGCAATCTTTGTAATAGGAATCTAGGGATAGATTTTGATGCTATTTCTTAGCTTAAAAATTAATTTTTTTGGAGATAATTAAAACTTAAAATATTTTTTTATACCAACTTCATTCAAAACACTTATATATTAATTTTTAGTTTTCTTTGTATGATTGAGTATTATAATAAAAAAAAGGGAACAGATTCTATAGAGAAAATAAAAGAATTTAGTAAAGGTTCATGGATTAATGTTGTAAATCCAACAAATGAAGAGTTGGAATATTTAGTTAAAAAATTTGATATAAACGAACCAAACTTAATTGACGCACTTGATATTCATGAGAACCCACGTTTTGAAATTGACAATAAATTAGTTTATATTTTCTTAACAGCTCCAACAAACAAAATAAAACATGAACACGATTCTTCTTTTTTAATAGTCTATGCAAAAGATTATTTCATGACAGTTTCAAAATATTCTCTTGAAATTTTTGAGCGAATACTAAATTCAAAAACAGATTTCACAAAGTTCGACAATTCAAGAAACGTAGTTAAAATTTTATTCTTTTTGTCACGTTTGTTTGAAAAATCTGTTCATAAAATTCTAAAAGAAACAAAAGAAAACAAAGCAGAACTAAGCAAATTAAAAAATAAAGACATTGAAAAGTTAATAAATTACGAAGATAAATTAAACAATTATATCACTTCTTTTGGAGCAACAATTGGAACTTATCAAAGAATTCTAAGGGATAATTCTGTTAAATTTCTAAGAAAAGATGAATTAATTATTGAAGACTTAATTATTGACTTAAATGAAACACTAAATCTTTGCAAGCAAACTCTAAAAACAATTTCAAACATGAGAACATATTATTCAACTAAACTTTCAAATGATTTGAATAACACAGTTAAATTATTAACAATTGTGACAATTTTTTTATCTATACCAACGGTAATTTCAAGTATTTATGGAATGAATATAAATTTGCCACTTCAAAATTCACCAAATCTTTTTTCAATTTTAACAGCAATCGCATTTGGAATTTGCATTTTGTTTGTATTTTTCCTAAGAAAGAAGAAAGTTTTATAATTAGTTAAAACCATAAAATTTTACAACTTCTTGACCTAATATTTTCTATTTTTGTCACTCTTCAGTTAAACTTTTTTGATGTCACCATAAAGTTTATAAATAAGTTTCAGTATCCATTATTATCAGAACAAATCGTTCTGATATAATTAAATGAAAAACAAAAACCAAAAAATGAACGCAAGAAACCTATTGGTATCTTTCGTATTAGCATTGTTCTTAG
>JAACWB010000006.1 GCA_009992215.1 archaeon | reverse complement strand
AATAAAAAATATTTTATTAAACGATTGTAAAATGTATGAAAAAATTGGAATTGGAAAACCATTAAATAAATATTTAGAAAATATTGGAATTTCAAAAGAATACGAAAATGAAACTAATGCATTCATGAAAGCGATAATATTTAAGTACGTAGAAAAAATAAAATATGACAATAAAGAAAAATTCAAAAAAGAACATAACATGACTGAAGAACATTATCAAAAGTTACAATACGATTTTACTGAAGAAGAACACATTCCTTCAATTTATGATTTCAATATTCCTTTCAGAGATGGAGAATTCTAATCCTTCTGAACTTCCTTAATTTCTAAGTTAAGATTAAAATTAAATAACCATCCAACATAAGTTATTTTTGCTTCTCCTCCGACTGTATAAAAATTTCCCTCTTTATCTTTTTTCAAAAGAACATAAACAAGACTATTAATTTTTATTTTATCCGAAGGAAATTTTTTATAATTTACATAATTATAACTTACTTTAATTATGTCTTCTCCTTCGATTTTATCTAAAACAAATTTATGAGTATGTGAAAAAACTAAAATTTCCAAACTGTCAGGAATTGTTTTTTTATTAAACTCTTTAAAGATATCAACGCCAAGTAAAATATTTTTTGAATAAGATTTTTTTAACATCTCATACTTATCCTTTCTTTTTTCAATTTCTTCTTTTGAATTCATTTCAGGGTGAACAAAATTAATAAATTTCCATTTCCCGCTCAAATTTGAATAAATATATTTTTCCTCTTCTTTCAAAAATTTAGATTTCTCCGTATATGTGTTCCCTTTTTTCTCAAAAGTCAAATGATGTATTCCCTTAAGATTAAAATCTATTTTTTCACTTGAACAATTCGCCTTGCCCAAATTAAATCCATTTTCTAAAAAAATTTCATAATTATACTCCCTCGGTTTTACTTCTTGAGAATAATTAGTTAGAGGAGAAAATGCCAAGGCAGAACTGAGAAGTATCGTTGTCAGAAACTTTTTCATATACGAAAAACAAATTTTTCTTTTTTAAAAATATCTACACTATAGTAAAAAACATCGATTTGTATTCATTCATTAAAGAAAACATAACTTTATATAAGATTAAAATATTATAATTTTGGTAAGTTGAAACGCTTGTCGTAAAAACCTTGTTTGACTAAGAGCTTGTCTCTTCGGATTTCAAGTCTTCCAACTCGCTTCGGCGATGAGGTTCTCAAGTTTTTCTCTTACCACCTTTTTTTAAAAAATTTTTATGTAAAATATTTTTGCATTACAACAAATAAAATTTTAGTTAATAATTTAATTTCTCTTATTTTCCTTATTACCTATCTACTCAATTAATTTAGAAAATAAATTTTTGTTATTGGGCGGGTTGGGTGGGCTGTTTTGAATATTAATTGCAAAAATTTATTTTCCCCACTCTTCCTTCCCCTTTCCAATCATCAATCTTTTAAACCCAAAATACTTTTTACAAGGATGAAAAATAAAGTGGTGACAAAAAAAGAAGAGAATGATTCTTTAAAAAAAATAAAAAAATTTCTAAATAAATTTTGGTTTATTGTATGGAAAGATGATTCATTCAAAGGATGGATTATTTCTCTAATTTTCTTATTCATCGTAATAAAAGGTATATTTTTTCCGTTAATGAGCCTCGCAACAGGAACAGATTTACCTTTAGTAATTGTTGAATCATGTTCAATGTATCACGAAGGAAACATCTTTTCAAATTTTGACAATTGGTGGGAAAGGCACGACATGAAATATTTTGAATATAAATTAACAAAACAAGATTGGGAAGATTTTCCATTTCATAAAGGTTTTAACAAGGGAGATATTTTATTTATCGTTGGAGCAAAACCTGAAAAATTAAAAGTTGGAGACATAATTATTTTTGAAGCAAATTATAGAAACCCAGTTATTCACAGAATAATTAACATAACAAAAGAAGGAGATGAATATATCTTTTCAACTCTAGGAGACAACAACAACGGACAAATTCAATTTGAAAAAAGAATAACAGAAGATCAATTAGTTGGAAAAGCACAAATAAACCTCGCGCCATTTGTTGGTTGGGGAAAATTAATCTTTTTTGAAAAATTCAGAAACCCCGCTGAAAGAGGATTCTGTAACGAAAATTAATTTATCCTAAAAGGACAATAAATCTTATTTTAATTTAATCCTTAGAATATGAATGAAAAATATAATTCTAAAATTTAATTTACCAGAATTCAAACGTGAAGACCTTAAAATAAATATCAAAGAAGATTCTATCTTTATTATTGGAAAAAAAGAAGTTAAAGAAAAAATAACAAGAGAAAATTTTGAAAGTGAAGAAGAAACAAAAAGAAATTTTTCATATTACTCAAGTTTACCAAAGGTAAAAGAAAAAGAAGCAAAAATTAATTTTGAGAAGGGGATTCTAAAAATAGAAATACCAAAGAAATAATGGTTTTACAATACAAAGAAAGAAAGGAAAAATCTTCATGGAAGGATTATCCTGGAAAAAAGCATTTAGAAAAAAATCCTGAACACTATGACTTTAGACTTTTAACTCATGACAAAAAGAAAGTATTGGTAGAAAAAGGAAGTTACGATGCAGTTCTAAGAAGAATGAGACAAATTGAATTCTTCAAAAATAAAAAAGGCGAGAGAAGACTTGGAATTATTGAAGGAATTCTTGAATAAATAATTTAAACATTATAATAAGTTATTCTTGATTGGCTTTTAGTTTCTGAAACAGATTTACATTCATCAACAAAATAATATCTTGCACTTTCAGGAATTTTTCCAACTAAACTATTACTTATCATTTTTGGAACAATAACAGTTCCCACATCCAAATCAATTCCATAAACCCAGTTCTTTGGATCTTTTTTATATTGAATTAATCCTTCCCCTACTTTTTTTATTTCATCTAATGGGGTAGGAAACCAAATATTATCTGTTAAAAAAACTTTACCTTTTATAGAAACCCAAAATATTCTTGTTAACTTTTCTAATTCTTTCATAAATATAAAAAAGCTTCATTATTTATAAAAATTTAGATAATAATCAAAAGAAAATATGGCCTCGACGGGAGTTGAACCCGCGACACCTGGATTAAGAGTCCAGTGCTCTAACCAGACTGAGCTACGAAGCCATATTAATATTTTAGAGAAAGACTTTTTGTTTAAAAAGTTTATTAGTTAGAAATTAATCGTAATCTCTTCTTGTATGTTCACATTTTACACATTTAAAGAATTTTGTTGGAGATTCATCACTGCTTCTTGTTTGTACCATCCAAAAATACGCCTTCTCATGCCCACACTTAACGCATTTCTCGTTAACAATTGGTGCTGTGCTTCCCATGTCTTTTTTCACAACAGCAATATCCATCTTGTTTTCAATTTTTTCTGAAGTACTAAGTTCAACTACACCTTTTTTGACATATCCACATCTAGGACAGGCACTATTCTTTACCTTAGACATTAATACAGAACCACATTTCGGACAAAATTCCATTATTTTCTTATTCTTTTTGCATTTATATATTTTATTGTTGATAAAATTTATTGAAAAACTAATTTGAAATAATTGAATTAAGAAAATTTTGTTCAATTTGGGAGGGTAGGACGCGTATTCGCGATGTGGGACGCGAAAACTAAAATAAAATTTTGTAAATTTAAGAAAAATTGTTGGGAAGAAATAAATAAAAAAATAAATTACATGGAAATATCTAAAACTAATACTTCGTTTTATGCATTGCATATTAACAAATAGTTATCATTCAGAGTTGGGTAGTGATCACCTCTTGACCACTTACTTAATCAAGCCTTGTATAGACTCGATTGCTTGTGCAACTTCTTTTCCTTTAGGAGTCAATTGAATTAATTTTATTCGACCTTTTTTGTCGAACTCAACTAACTTCAACTCTTCTAAAGTTTGCAGTATTTTTACTGCATGGCTATAAGTACAATCCACTTCTTTAGCCAAAACACTACCATACCTCATCCGTGTGTTCTTCTTCAATGAAACAAGCATTAAAGCTGGTTTCCTTCGAAAGAAGATATCAAGGTTATCTTTCATTTTCGAATTGGGTATGTTTAATTATATATAATCAGATGATTATTTACTTATAAATATTATTAAAACTATATGTCAAAACGAGGAGTGACACAATATTGTTAACAACAAAAGAAATTAGTTTCAAATAAAATTATTAAACCAACCAAACATTAAATGAATATGAAAATACTTGCAATATCAGATACACATGGAGATTCAAACCTCGTAAAGAAAATTGGAGAGATAGCAAAAAAGGAAAAAGTAGATTTAATCCTCCATGCTGGAGATGTAACGTGGTTTGGTGAAGAAACAAAAGGAATAATAAAACCCTTAACTGACAAAGGAGAAGTTTTAATTGTTCATGGAAATCACGAAGATATAGAAACAATTAATCATTTATCAGAAGTTTATCCAACTCTAAAAAATCTACATAAAACCGGAATTGAAAGAAATGAAATTGGTTTCTTTGGTTCTGGAACAACAGATTGGGGTTTCAAGGAAGACTCAGAAAATTTATTTAATGAATTAAAAGAAGCACACTCAAAAATAAAACACTTAAAGAAAAAAATAATGATTTCACATTCTCCTCCAACAGGAAGTGTGTTAGAACTGATGGGTTTTCCAGGCTCATACGGAGTAACCAAGGCAATAAAAAAATTCAAGCCAGATTTCGTCATTTGCGGACACATCCACGAAGGAGGAGGCTTGATAGAAGAAATTGAAGGCTCAAAAGTTATCAACGCATCAAGGGTTCCAATTATTTTTGAGATTTAATTATTTCATACACAAAGCCCCTTCCTTAATCCAAGAGTAAGCAACAGTTCCATCTTGAAAAACAACAAGTTGTCTAACAAAATCTTTCTTCGGGTCGTGCTTTGTAACATAATCTGTAATTCTAAGAATATTACCTTTGTAATCATAAACTCCCCCGCCCCAAACATGACCATGACACATCTTAGCATTCTTCCTTAACCAATTTTTTATTTCAAAAAGTCCTACTCGAGAAGGCGTTCCCTCAATTCTGCTTCCATCAGGTTTTCCAATCGGCCAAGAAGTAATATTTGTAATTCCCTTATCAATCAAATTATGAACTGCTTCCTCATACTTCTTTGAATTATCAACATAGCATTTTCTAAGAAGTAAAGTTGCTCTAACTCCGACACCTTGTTCCTCAATATTCTCTACAAGTTTTTCTAACTTAGGATAAGAACTAATGCCATAAATTTCTTCTTGCGCAGATTCATCAACTCCATGAACAGAAATTGCAACATTTGTTAAGCCCAATTTTCTCCACTTTGGTAAATATGTTTTACAAAAATCTTTGTCACCAAAATTAATTCCATTTGTAAACAAATTAACATTCGGAAAATATGCTCCTTCTTTTGCACATTTATCATATACTTCAAATGCCCTAGTCAAAGCAGAAGGGTCTTCAGTAGGTTCTCCAGAACTTGTAAAAGACAAAGACCACCCACCATAACGAGCAGACAATTTTATTGCAGATTCTAAGTTTTTATAATATATTTCATTTTCTTTAGCGTCAGGTCTTAAGTATTTCCCAGCACAATCCGGACAATTCGCATTGCACTTACCATTTCCAACCAAAGCCGAAACACTATAAATTTTTTCTATACATGCCATTATAATATAACAAAGACTTGTACAATTCATACTTATTTCTAGACAAATTTTGTCATAAAACTAATTCAACCTAGATAAAAATAGTTTCAAATCTTTTTTTGTTTTGATATAAACAATGTTATCATATGTATTGAGAATATTTTTATAAATTTGAAATTTTCCCTTCTTTATTTTATAATTAAACGCTATCCAAACAAGATTAATTGTTCTAAAAAAATTTTCTTTTTTAATATTAAATAAATACCTTCTAAAAATTCTATAAAATAAGATAAAAAAATTAAAATTTAAAAAAATTATTTTGTCTGCTTTGTTTATTGAACTATGAATAAAAGAGGTTTGAACCCCTTCAACAATCCATTTATTATTTAAAATTATTTTTTCCAAAAGAATTTGTTTTTCAAAAATATCTCGCTTCTTTTTGTATTTTATTTCCCAAGAAATGTTATCTAATTCAAAATAATCCAATTTTAATTTATTGGATAATTCTTTTGCAAGATGTGTTTTCCCGCTTCCTGGAGGTCCCAAAATATGAATTTTGTTTATCTCCATAATAAACAAAGACTTGTACAATTCATACTTATTTCTTGACAAAGTTTGTCATAAAACTAATTTCATTAAAAAAATTATTACAAACTATTTTGAATTATTTTTGAATTAGTTTGAAATTTCAATTGACAACGCGTACTTTGGTACGTGTTCGTCGAGAGAACATTTCAAAATAAACAAAAAGAAACAAAATTAAGGAAATAAATCTAAAACTTCATCCCAACTCATAACCCGAACCAAATTTTCGTGTTCTCCTCCTTGATTCCAGTAACGATTAACTAAAATTGATTTTATTCCAGAGTTAGCACAACTAAGTGCATTACCTAAATTATCTTCAATAATTGCCTCGCAACCAATTTCACGACAAATTTCATCCTTTCCTCCAGCTGCACCAACATAATCTCCAGAAAAATAAATAGGAAAATCAAATTTCGGAAGTTTTCTTTTTAATCGTTCACGAATAACTTCCCTATGTGTTGAATCCTTTGCAGTAATCAAAACAAAAAAATATTTTTGACTAAGTTTTAACAAGATTTCAGAAACATTCGGATAAAGGGGCAAATCTTCACAATATGCTGTTCCCTCAAATTCCCTAAATTCCTCGTTTAATTGTTCTTGAGTTAAATTAAGTAACTTAGCTAACTCGCAATTGAAATCTGTTAAATCATAATTTGTTCCATACTTATTATTATAAAATTCAAAAAATGGGCCATAAAAATCCCAAAGCGTTCCGTCAATATCCAAAGCTATTCTTTTTTTCCAGAGATGTTTTTCATCAATTTCCATTTTTATTATTAGTTTTCATATTTTTTAAAATTACATGTTCTGAAGAATAATTTTATTCTTTCAATCAAGAGGTTTATAGGGAGGTTCCAATTTATTTTCTAATTCTGAAGATTCACTTAAAAATTTATGAGCATATTCTAAAGCTCGTTTTTCTGTTCCATTTTCTTCCATTTCCCTAAGATATTTTTCTATATTTTTTTCTTGTTCCCAAGCTAAAAAACATCCATAAGATCTACTTTTTTCTTCCATACTTAAAACCTCCAACTTGATTCAAATCATATGGACTAAACCCCTCTTCAGAAAAATCTTTTCCGTCTTCTCTTCTATAAAATTGATTCAAATCATATGGACTAAATTCAAAATCTTCCTGAATAATTTCTTCTAAATTTTCTTCACTCATTTTATTTTAATTTATTTAATTGGTTTATAATAAAAATTTGGATAATATTTACAATCTTCATATTCCTTTATCCACCTTGCAGCTTTTTCTCTTGCCAATTTTACCAAACCACTTCTCTCCATTTCATCAATCATCTCTAAAATAGAGTTATATGATTCAAAAGACAAATTTTCTGGATTAAGAATACTCATTTTACCTTCTTCTCAAGGCCTCCAACTTCATTTAAATCATAAGCCCCAGTCTTTTTTTTAGTTGAATACTTTTTTCTAAAACCAGGTGCTTTATTCAAATCATAAGCATTTCTATTTGCGTAATATTTATTTTTTCTTTCTTTATACATTTTATTTCCTCGGATCCTCCTCATCGGGATCAAGTCCTGCTGCCCACCATTTAATATAATGTTCAATTTTTTTCAAAAGTTTTTCTTGCATACCTTTTTCTTTGAAATATTTAATTTTTTTCTCTCCTATTTTAAGATAAGTTTCATTTTCATCTTTACTATAACCCCCTTCCCAAGAATGTTTTCCTTTCAATACTAAATCATATTCATTCAAACTCATTTCTTGATTTCTTAAAACAATATTATATTTATCAAGTTTAATTCCTCCAACTTCAATATCAGAAAAAAAGCTAGTAATTTCTCTTCCTCTGTAATCAGCACTAAAAGAAGTTTCTTTATTGTAAGGATTTGAGTGATTTTCAAACAATTTTACTCTCTTAAAATCCTTGACAACAGAAAAATCTGGAGTATAAATTGTTGCCCCGTGCATTCTATTTCTTTCATTGGTTTCTTTATTTGGAACAATTTCTTCAATAACAAATTTGCAATTTTTTAAAAATTTCAAAAACAATTTTTCATTTCTTAATTCTTTTTCCCAAAAAGTTTTTTCCTCAATTAAAAAATCTAATTTATTTTTATTATAAGTTAAATAATTATCAAAATTCATTTCACGCCTTCCTCTAATTTATTTTCTCGTAAATACCAGCCACATTTCAAATAATTTTCTGAATCACATTTATAATAATCAGTAGGTTCTCCAAATTCACCAGGTTCTCTTCCTCGACAATTAGCTTGACAACGAAAATAAGCTTCAGTAGTTCTCATCAAATCTTCTCCCATCAATTTAACATAAGGGCATTTTAAATCAAATTTTTCTTCACTCATTTCACGCCTTCCTCTAATTTATTTTCCTTAACAGGAACTTTATCAATTTCATCAAAAGAATATTTCATGTTCCCAATATAAATTCCATTTAAACTAGAAAACCCCAAATCAGAAATTACATATCCTTTCACGATTAATCCTTCAAAAAAATTCATTTGTTTTTCAAGATGAATTTTATCTTTAACATTTAATTTATAAAAATCTACTTCATTCATTCTATCCTCCCCTCAAGACCCCTCTTTCTTTCTTCAGGACATTCACTACAATCAGGTTTTAAATTAACAGGTTCTTTTGTATCAATATCAATTGTATAAGCACTAAAAAAAGTATCATAAAATTCACACCTCGCGCCATACTCAAGAGGACAACGATATTCAAAATTAGGATTATTTCCATGGTTATAAAAAAAACATTCTCTTTCAATTTTTGTAATCTTCATTTCTTTTTCTTCCATATTAATAATTCTCCAAAACTACTGATTTATCTAAATTTTGTAAGTAAGGTTGAGCAAATTTTCCAATTCCCCTAAAAATTTTCAATTCATTTTCATTAAAATAATTTTCAACTTGAACTTCTAAATATTCTTTTTTTCCCTCTCTAAAACGGTAAAAAAATCCTTCGTTTCCAAAAATTTCAGGATTCCAATTCAAATGAAGTTCCAAAGGAAAAGTGTCATACCTGCTCTTTAAACCAAAACATAAATTCAGTCCTTCTTCAACTCGTTTAGAATATTTATGATTAAAATTAAAATTAATTGGTTTCTCTTGATATGACGGATAAAGACAATTTACTTTATCTGGAAAAATAATCTTTCCTTCCCGCCCATCTTGAAAAATATTTAATAATCTTAAAATACTCTTTGAAGAAGGAATAGTTAAATCATATTTCAATGGTTCTTTGAATTGTAAAAGTAAAGCATTTGCAGTTCTTTTCATAAGTTCAAATTTGTCTTTGTCATTATGAAAAAGTTCTTCATATAGTCTTTCGTAAGTCATAAATAATCCATCCTCTCGGGAACCCCCATTATGCCTGTATCCATTTTTCCAGCGGGATTTTCCAAAATCCATTCATTCAACTCATTTTTCGCTTTGCAAATTAAATCTTCAGATAAACCTTTTTGTGAATATGACATCCAAATATCATCCAAGTTTTTATTTAATTCAATCTTTCTATACCAAGTAGGACCATAAACAATTTCATGATAATCTACATCTTCTTCAATTATTCTTGCCAATAATTCTGGTTTATCTTTTGTTATTAACTTAGCTATTCCCTCGTCTTTATCATGCTTCTTAAATTTTATATTTCCATAAAAATTTAAAATCAAATTATAACTAATCTTACTACAATTTTTTTCAATCAATTCTTCTTTAATCTCTGCAGAATCCATTAAAAAATGCTCACCAACAACCAAAATTTTATTTTCTAAAATTCCCCCATTAATTCCTAAAATATTAATTCCTTTTTTTGAAGCTTCACAAACAAGTATCTCGCAATTCTTGTAACCTTCTTCAACCATTTGTTTATATTTGGTTATCGAATCTTTCCATTCATTTAATTCCATAACATACCTTAGACTTGTATATTTCATACACTTTTCTTGACAAAAAGTGTACACATAGTTGTATGCTACATAAAAGCTTATAAAACACAATAACTTTCCCAGATAACTAAACCAAATAAGCGACCCAATTAGGGCGGGAAGAACACGTAGCAAAAATTTGGGACGTGATTAACATGGTCGCATAAACAAAATGTTAGACAACAAAACAGTACAACAAATAGAGAAATTCGTTTCAATTGAGCCTCGAAGCATAAATGAAATAGCAGAATATCTAAAGAAAAATTGGAGAACCATTGATAGATATCTAAAAGAAATTGAAGAAGAATACAAAACAATTGAAACAAAAACATTTCGTGGAGGAACACGTGGGGCGTTAAAAGTCGCATATTTATCAACGCCAGAAAGAGTTTCATCGACAAAATTCCAAGAAGAATTAGAAGAAAGAATTTTAACTCTTCGAAGAAAAGAAGATTTCTCAGCATTCGATATTTTCCAACACATACCAGAAAAAAATAAACTTGCAATTGTCGAAGATGAAATAACGGAAGAATCAACAAACCTCCAAGAACTAATTCAAATTCTTAAAGAAACAAAAAAGGAATTGAAACTGTTTTCAGGTAACCTCTCTTGGATTAATTTAAAGAAAGGAGAAATAGATTTATTCAACACTCTTGAAGAACTTGTAAAAAGAGGAGTTAAAGTTAAAGTTCTATGTAGAATTAACCTAGAAGGAATTGAAAACATAAAAAAAGTTCTTGACTTAAATTACAAATACGGAAAAGAATTAATTGAAATAAGACACAGAGAACATCCAATTAGAGCATTTGTAATCGACAACAACTCAAGTAGATTAAAAGAAATTAAAGAACCAACTGGTAAAATTAAAGAACTTGATAAAAAGAAATTCATCTTCTACACAATCCGTGATAAAGAATGGACAGAATGGTTAGGAAAAATATTTACAAAAATGTTTAACACCTCAATTGGTTCAGACAAAAGATTAACTGAGCTTGGGAAACTAATTTCTACAAAATAAACATTTTTAAAAAAAGAAAATTATACATTAACATATGGAAATTGAAAAAAAATATATAATTAAGGAAAAAGAAAAAACTTTTCCTTGCCCCTTTCCGATTGAAAAATTAAAAAAAGAAATAAAAGACAAGGGTTTACGGATTACACAACACTATTTGCCAATTGAATTTATCGAAGACGTTTCAAAAGAATTAAACCTTAGGATAAACTTTAAACCAAACGAATTAAGATTAAGAAAATTTGGAACAAAATACTTTGTAACAATTAAATCAAGCGGTGACAAAAAAAGGTTTGAACTTGAAAAAAGAATAACAAAAGAAATTTTTGATAGATATTCCTTAGTAAAAGAAAAAACTTTAGAAAAACAAAGATTAATTAAAGAATATAAAAAGAAAAAAATCGAATTTGATTACTATAGAAAATATTCTCTAATCACTGCAGAAATAGAATTTAGAAATATTAGAGAAGCCGATTCATTTAAATCTGAAATGAAAGAAATAACTGGTTTAGAAAAATACAAAAATCAGAATTTAGCTATTTAATTTTTCTTTGATTTCCAGAAACAAAAGTAGGTGCATACATTTTGGATTTTTTCGAAAAAGCCGATTCAATCATTTAATAAATAAAATTTTTACTTGACTCTTTTATTTGATTATTTAATTTTTCTTCACCCATCTTCAATTACCTTAATCTTCTTTCAATGTCGCGACTCCTTCTCGGAAAAGTTCTTATATCAATATCTGAATATTTCCTTCTTTCTTTGTAAGCACTTTCGCCAGATTTACTATAAAGCCTATCCCTCCCTTCTTGAAAATTGCTAGGCATCCTCCCATAAAAAGGAGTTTTTTCTTGATTATCAAATTTTAAATTTAACTTTAAACCTTCCAAATTTAAATTAAATTTTAAACCATCAAATTTTTTTTCAACCATAACAAAATAATTAAAATATACTTTAAATAAATTATTATTCAAAAAAATTATCAATACTCTTCACAGTCTTCTCAATTTTCACGCCTTCTTTTTTATCTTGTCCAAAATAAAATTGTTCAATTGCCGCATAAAGTGTAATTCCTCCAGCAATCAAATAAGGAATTAATTTCCAGTAATTCTTTTTTGCTTTTTTCTTAGAATATTTACAAAAATCACAATTATAATTTTCCATAACAAAACTTATTTCTTTTGTTTTATATAACTTTCAGCTTTTTCTAATTCTTCGTTAGCAATTTCTTCAATAACCCCATTAATTCTTTGTTTTCCCATAAATCCATGCGATTCTTTAAAGTAGGAATCTAAACCCCCATATTGATCAAAATAAAACGCTTCCATTCCTTTTCCATAACTTAATGAATCAGAAACAATCAAACTCTTTTCTTGAAAATATCCTGCCCTTTTTTTATAATGATATTCTTTACCTTGAAAATAAAAATTTTCTTCAATCTTCTCAGGAAAAGTAAGTGCAAAAGTTAATCCTAAACTAAATATTCCCGCACCAAGTAAAGCAATTAAATTTGTTTTTCTTTTCATTAGAAAATATATTCTAAAAACTTTATAAAAGTTACCACTATAAAATAACAGAATGAAAAGAAAAAGCTGATTTTCTTCAATTTTAAGCAACAATTAAACAAAAAACAAAACAAAACCCTTTAAAATAAAGGTTGTATTTTATTTTAAGAGATTTTAACAAAAATGCCAAAAAAGAAAACCTCAAGAGAAGAAAAAGCAAGTGAAACTTTTTTTAATGCAAACCAAGATGCAAAAAAAACAACTGAAAAAGAAGTAGAGAGAGGCAAATCAAAAAAAGAAATTCTAAAAATAACAACTGAAAAAGCCCCTTCAAGAGTAACACCAGCTGATGAAATTTTAAAAAAATCAGTTACAAAAACAACTTCAAAGTTTTTGCCTTCAGAATTAATAACAATTGAAAAACAAGGAAACATAAAAAAGAAACCCGTAAAGAAAAAATATGCAAAGAAAAAAACTGCAAAAAAAAGAGTTGCAAAAAAAACAGCAAAAACCACTACAACAAAACAAGAACCCTATTCAATTCCAAAAATACTTCTAAAAAAAGACGGGTATGAACTAATAATTACAGAAAAACCTCAAGCTGCATTAAAGATTGCTTCCGCACTTGGAAATGCAACTAAAAGAGAATTAACAAGAGGAGTTCCATATTATGAAGTAAGTAGAAACGGAAAAAAAATAATTGTTGCTTGCGCCGTTGGTCATCTGTTCACCTTAAAACAAATGAGTCCAGGTTCAAATGTTCCAACGTTTGATATTGATTGGGTTCCAAATTTCGTTGCAAAAAAAGGAGACTTCTCAAAAAAATATTACGACACTTTACTTAAACTTGCAAAAAACGCAGGAAGCTTAACTGTTGCAACAGACTTTGACGTGGAAGGAGAAGTTATTGGTGCAAATGTTGTTCGATTAATTTGTAATCAAGAAGATGCAAAAAGAATGAAATTCTCAACCTTAACTGAAAAAGAATTAAATAACGCATACGAAAACAAACTTCCATCAATTGAGTGGGGACAAGAAATCGCAGGTGAAGCAAGACACCACTTAGATTGGTATTACGGTATTAATCTATCTCGTGCATTAATGAACGCAATTAAAACAACAGGTAAATTCAAAATAATGTCAATTGGTCGTGTTCAAGGACCAACTCTTGCATTAATTGTAAAAAAAGAAAGAGAAATTCAAAAGTTTGTTTCAGAACCATATTGGCAAATTTTCATTACAGTAAAATCTCCAAAAGTAGAATTAAAATATACTAAAGATATATTTGAAAAAAAAGAATTAGAAAATTTTAAAAATATTATTGGAAAAAAAGGAATTGCAGAGACAAAAGCAGCAGAACAAATTCTTCCACCAAATCCCCCTTTTAATTTAACAACACTTCAAACAGAAGCTTACAATCTTTATGGAATAACTCCTGCAAATTCTCTTAAAGCTGCACAATCACTTTATCTTGCAGGATTAATTTCTTATCCAAGAACATCTTCACAAAAACTTCCAGATTCAATTGATTACAAATCAATTCTAAATATTCTAAAAATTAGATTCTTAGTTTCAAAATTAATTACAAAAGAAAAACCAATTGAAGGTGAAAAAACTGATCCTGCACACCCCTCAATTTATCCAACAGGAAACCAACCTCCAGTACTTTCAGGAGACGAAGAAAAAGTTTACAATTTAATTGTAAAAAGATTCCTCGCTCTTTTCTGTGATAATGCAATTATTGATAAAAAAAGAATAACTGTAACAGTTGATAATTATAAATTTTCAAAGAACGGACAAGAAATAAGAAAAAAAGCATGGATGGAATTTTACCCAACTAAAACAAAAGAAGAACACATTCCAACTCTTGAAGGTGAAGTGACAGTTACTGATTCAAGGACTGAAGAAAAAGAAACACAACCACCAAAAAGATATTCACAAGCTTCAATTCTCTCCGAACTTGAAAAAAGAAACCTTGGAACAAAAGCAACTCGTGCTGCAATACTTGATACACTTTATGACCGTGGATACATAAGAGAAAAATCAATTGAAGCAACACCTCTTGGAATTTCCTTAATCAATACATTAGAAAAATATTCTCCAATAATTATCGATGAAGATTTAACAAAAGAACTTCAAGACAAAATGGACACAATGGCAGAAAGCCACATTAAACCAACAAAAGAAAAAGAAGAAATAATTGAACAAGCAAAAAAAACAATAATCAAAATTGCAAATGATTTTGAAAAAAATGAAAACAAAATTGGTAACGAACTTGTTAATGCACAAGAAAAGCAAAGAGAAATAGAACGCGAAGAAAATAAATTAATTGCTTGTCCAAATTGTAAAAAAGGAGATTTGGCAATTACTTATTCTCCAAAAAATAAAAAATTCTTTATTGCATGTAACGCTTACCCAAATTGTAAAACAACTTATTCACTTCCACCATACGGAACAATAAAAAAAGTTGGAAAAGACTGTGAAAAGTGCGGTTTCCCTCTTTTAATGTCTCTCTCAAAAGGAAAAAAACCTTGGATATTTTGCTTTAACACTGATTGTGAAACAAACCGTGAGAGAAGAGAAGCTTACGAACAAAAATTAGCCAAACAAGCAGAAAACGAAACAAATGAATAAAGGCTTAAGTAGATACATAAAACGGAATTTACCAAAAACAAAACCTAATCTACCATTTGGAGATAATTCTATTTACAAAAATTTAGAAATAAAAAAATATGGAAAAACAGAAACTGTCGAACTTGGCTATGAAACTTTATTTATTGAAAATTATTCAAAACTAGAAAATATATTAAACACATTTGAAAAATTCTATAACATAAATGTGACAAACATTGCTCCAAGAAAAAAATATAATACTCCCCAACTAGATGAAATAATTGTCTTTAATCAAAACACCGAATATTTCTTGATAATGGGAATTGATTTTAGTAAACCAAAAATTTATTTTTCATACAACAAAGACAATCAAAAAATAAGAGAAACTGTTGCCGACTTTGTTTTTTTAATGCTAGAAAAATAAAAAAGCAAAGTTCATAAATCCAAATAACTTAAACTCTTAATGGCAAAAGAGGAAAAAACAAAATTAAAGGAAGGAAATATTTCCTTAATTCTTGATGGATATGATGATTTGTTTTCAGATTTTGATCCCAGACCCTATTCAGAAAAAGCATTGTCAGATGATTTTTTATCAGAATGTAAAAAAGCAGCAAAAGAAAAATTAATTGAAGAAGAAATTAAATTAAGACTCTTAGTTCCAAAAAATAAAAGAGATTACAAAAACGAAAAAATAATTAAAACAAGACTTAAAACAATTTTTCTAAAACAATTTCACAAACAACAAAAAGAAATTAAAAAAATAAAATTAGAAGGAATGTTATGGTTTTTACTCGGTTCAGGAATAATGACACTAGCAACATTTTTACTAAAATATCAAGCAAAATTCTTCTTCAAATTTCTAATAATTATGGCAGAACCAGCAGGATGGTTTACTTTTTGGGAAGGACTAGGAAAAATATTCATAGATTCAAAAACAAAAAAACCAGACCATGATTTTTATCACAAAATGTCAAAATCAAAAATAAGTTTCTTTAGTTATAATGATTAAAAAAATAAAAAAATTAATTGAACCAAAAATTATTTCTTCATTTTTGGTTTGTTGTTTACCGCTTTTTTCTTTTCAATAACTTCTTTAACTTCAGTTTTACTAGGTAAATCAGATTTAGGATTTTTGTCAACAAAAATCTCTTCTCCTGTTTTATGTCCCATGCAACAAGAAGCACCATGACAACTACAACCTTCCTTAACCAAAGAAAGAACTTCCATCACCAAAATTAAAGCAGCAGCAGAAATAATTATTATCATCGAGGCAGAAATTTGCCAAAATGAAAAAACAATTATAATAGCAGCTAAAATTAAATTAAAACATTTACAATGCATATCCTTCACCTCCTTTAAATTTTCTCCACGAAATTGTTTCCCAATCAATTTTGTCTGATTGAGAAAATTTTTCCGCAAGGAATCTGCAAAACAGATTCCGAGGACCGAACAGAATTTCACAAAAATTCTGTGAGTCCAATTACCTTCTAGCGGAATATATTTCCGTAATTGAGTTAAACTCAAAAAATAAAAGAAATCTCCCTTAATAAAATATACTAAAAATATAAAAAAAATAAAAATAAAAAAGTTTAAGCTGTTTTTTTCTTTGCAGCTTTTTTTGTTGCCTTTTTCTTAACCGCTTTTTTGGCAGTTTTCTTCTTTGCAACTTTTTTAACTGCAGTCTTTTTTACAGCTTTTTTCTTTGCTACTGTCTTTAACGACTTTGTTTCAACAACTAAATCTTTTTTTGGCTCAACAATTACTGGTTCACAGCATTGACAAGGAGCCTTTGCATTAGATTTTGATTCTACTCCAAAAAGTCTTTTTAGACCTCGTGTAAATGCGTTTGTCATTTTCTGTTTGGTCCCCCTTGTAACTATGAAATGGTATCTCGTATTAAAAAGCTTTCTAAAACCATTTACCCAAAGATTTCTGCTTTTCAGCGTAATTCAAAAACCAACTTTTTTCATAGATTAAGTTAATGTCAAAATCATATTTGATTTTTGCAATTTTTTTAACAGAGTCTAAAAATTCTTCCTTGTCACTAAATTTTAAACTTCCTTTGTTAATTGCTTTTCTAACACTCTCACGAACAACCCAAACCCCTAAACTTGCCCAATATGAAGGTGTTTCAAGCCTAACAACTAAAACTCCCGCCTGACGTTTTATTTTCTCTAAATACTCTGTTATTGGAAACCTCGTTGCGTAATATCCTCCAGCACAATTAAATGCATATTCCTTTCTTCCCAAAAATCCTTCATAATCATGACTTGCCTTAAAATCCTTTCCCGGATTCCAACTAGACCCAGGATAATAAAACTCAAACAACTCAAAACTAAATACGCTAGGAAAAAGTAAAATTAAATATTGGTTCCCTAAAAATTCTCCAAACATTAATTCATAATTTTCAATTTCATTATATCCTTTTATTTTTTTCAAAATTTCTTTAGAAATAGCATCATCAGTTGCCGTTATACTCCACCTAGTTGGAACCAACTTTTTGTCCTTACTTAAACCCAAAACTCCAATAGACAAAATTTTTGACAAACTGTATTCATTAATTCCTTTCTTATACAAAAGATTCATTCCTTCTATAGATTTAATTTCATCATGAATTACTTTATCAACAAAATTATTAATTTTAACATTAGAAGTAATCTTTGCGTCCTTTAATTCTCCTTTCATCCCGTGTGGCGTTAAAACATTATCTTTCAAATTTCCTGAACTAATCTTGTTTTTTAGTTCAATTTCAACATCAACTGGTTTACTTGAAAGAGCAATATCCTTTGCAATTTCAACAAATTTTTTATTCAATCTCACATCCTGTACTTTTGATTTAAATCTTGAATTAAGTAAACCCGTTCTAAGTTTTACAACATCATTAATTGAATAATTATTTTTTGCCCAGTTCTCGCAATCATCATAAACTTGTGCATCTTCAAATTCTCCGACGGGAGACAAAATACCAACATTAACATTTGGATACGTCAATTTAGAACCAATAAAAATAGAAGGCGGACTAATTGATTCAAACTTCGAAAGCCGACTAATATCTTTACTCTTAAAATCAATCTTACCAACTTTCCCAGACTTTCCAAATTTAATATTTTCCATAAAGAAAAAAACAAAATCCAATTTATATGGATTTATGAAATAAAAAAACAAAATAAATCGCTCGCCCAAGGGCTCACTTATTTCTAATTTGTAAAGATTTTTTATTTAGACGCCGTTAAAAAATTTCGCAGTGTAGCAGCGCTACATAAGAAATTTCTTTAACAAGTATCAATGAAAAAGATTACAAATTTAACAACAACTACAGCTGTGTTCTTCATCTTCACAAGAATCATCATCACACGAACAAGAATGACATGAACAAGAATGATCTTCCTTTGGAAGTTCACTTTCTTCAAATGAAATAACTTTAATTTTGAAAATCAAAGTCTTTCCAGCCATTGGGTGATTCAAGTCAAGAGTCACAGTTTCATCGCCAATTTTTGTGATAGTTGCAGGTATTTGATACCCATCAGGCATAGGTAAACCAATCATCATTCCTTCTTTTGCTTCAGGAGGAAACTTATCTTTTGGAACTTCTTGAACATATTCAGGATTAATTTCCCCGTATGCTTCGGAAGGGTTCAAAGTAACTTCTTTTTCTTCTCCCGCTTCCATTCCAATGACAGCTTTCTCAAAACCCGGAACTAACATTCCAAGGCCAAGTTGAAATTCTAATGGTTTCTCATGTCTTTCTGAAGAATCAAAGACTTCTCCATTGGAAAAACGTCCTTCATACTCAACTTTCACAATGTCGCCATTTTTAATTGCCATAACAAACTCAAAATATATCAGTATTTAAGTTTTGGGGTTAAATGGAATTTATTGAAAATTTAATTTCAAAATAATTTAATTTAGAAAATTTTTTTTAGAAATTTTTAGATCCTTTAAATAAAATCATTTAAGTAAATTTTCAAAATCAAAAAATAAAATAAAAATAAAAAATAACTTAGTTTTGAACCACTGTATAAGCAAAATTTACCCAAGCATCCCCTTCTCTTCCAGGTAAAGGGTTACCCAAATAACCAGTTGAATAAATTTCATTTGCAGAGAAATATATATTTCTATCGCCTCCGCATTGATGAATTGCCCAAAGAGGAGATTCTCCATAACCAACAATTCTTTGCCAAGTATAAGGGTCATAACCAAGTATCTGTGTTGTTATATCTAAAATAGCAACCTCATGATCAAAATCAACAATTTCTCCTGAATAATATGTAATCCAAGATGGATATATTTGATAAACAGAATTTAATGAATCCCAAGCTATAGATATATCCACCGTACAATTTGGTATATTAAATTCCACTGAATCACCTTCATATAACAAACAATTTCCATTACCACAAGTTGAAACATTGGATGAAACACATGTATCTTCTTGACATACATTTCCAGTAGTGCAAGTTCCACAATCTAATGTTCCTCCACATCCATCGCTTTGAACTCCACATGTAGCTCCTAAACTAGAACAAGTCTCGGATTCACAAGCTGTTATACAAGCTCCATCAAAACAACCATCTGGACAAAGATAGAATGAATCTACTGCATACCCAAATAAACAAATATAGTCAATAGCCATATCTGGATTAAAAGTATTACAAAAATCTACATAAACCCCAAAGTCATCATAAACTTTCCCTTTTGTAAAAAAGTTTTCACCATCCGTGTCTTTACAAGCCAGAGTAAAAGAAAATGAGAGCAGTAATATAACTCCAAACACTAAAAATAAATAAGTTTTTTTCATAAATAAATACCTCCTTTCAATTCTCTTGAATCTCGAAGTATCTTCATACAACATCATAAACAATATTGTTTATAACATTTTTGAATTTTTCACTCTTCAAATTCAGAAATAACAAAATTATTTTTATTCAAATAACTATTACGATTGAGAATTTCTTTGTAAGCAGAATTAATTAGTAAATCATTTGAGAGTATGCAAACATTTTTTCCAGAAGTAGCTAAACTAGCGCCAGTAATCAAGAATTCATAATCTACTCTAGGTAAAATTGCCTTTTGATTTCTAACAGACCGATATTTCTTTTCCATGTTTTTATTATAATGTTCATTCAAAAAAGAAGAATGTAATTTACTAAGAATAATTTTTTCAGTTGGATTTTCTTTTTCTAATAAATCATAATAAGCCTTAAAACAATAAACATTATCTAAACTAAATAAATCAGGATTTTCAAAAGACACAGTTTTGTCTGGTAAAACAAAATCAAACTCTGCTAACCTTTCAAGATTAACACCTTTTTTCATAAACATTCAAAGTGTTACTACTATTTAAGTGTTACTGATTAAATATTTAGTCTAAAAATTGACCAATTCAATAAACTTGCAAAGCCAACCCAGAGAAAATATGGAATAAACAAATAACCAGAGAAATTGTTTACTCTAAAAAAATAAATTCCAGTAATTAAAATTAAAACATCCAAAACAAGAATATTAATTAAACCCGATAAAGGATTTTCTAAACCAAAAAAAGAGAAACTCCAAAGAACATTAAACAAAAATTGAATACCAAAAAATACCAAAGCTGTTGTCCTTAAACTTGAACTTGGAGCAACCCAAACAAAATACAAAGCAATTCCCATAAGCGTAAATAAAAAAGTCCAAACAGGAAGAAAAACCCAACTTGGTGGATTAAATTTAGGCTTATTCAAATTTTTATACCAAGGAGAATTTCCTCCTGCCCAAAGCCCTCCAATTGAACCAATCAAATTACACAAAATAACAAGACTAATCAAAAGAACCCACTTTACCATAAAAAAATAAAACAAATATATTATTTATATTTTAGCACAAACATCTTCACTAATTTATTAGAATAATCCTTCCTTCTAAAAATACTCTTCCCTTCCAACTTCCACCCACTTTTTTCTTCTCAAAGCTTCTTCTCTTAATTAAATTAAAAAATAAATTTTTGGTATTGGGCGGGTTGGGCGGGCTGTTTTGAATATTAATTGCAAAAATTTATTTTCCAAATACTTTCAACTCCAAACTAATTTGTATTTCTTCCCCTTAATTTCTCAAGAAAATTTCTTCGTAAATAGGGCGGGTATTCCAGATTGGGCGGGTGCCCTAATATCAATAGCAAAGAAATTTTCCCAAAACTTCTAACTTCCATCTCACTAGCTAAAAAATTCCTTTCCTTCTAAAAATACCTTCATTCCTAATCTCAAAAGGAAACTCTCCTTTCTCAAGACTTCTATGCTTAAGTAAAATTGCACGACGAGAACGATTATTTTTTAATTCAATTATACATTTACTCCAATATTTGAATAAATCTCCACCAACAATATTTGTTTCCTTTTCAACCCCATTTTTCAAATCTTCAAAACTCAAAAACTCTGAATAAACTTGATTCGTAATTAAAACAGGAATCTCCCTTTTTCTTGAAATTTCTACAAGTGTTCTCATTTGTTTTGCAACATCACGATTAATTTCATTTATTTTTTCTTGATCCCCTAAACTAATTGCGTCCCCAAGTTCCAGTCGATAAAGCATTGCCATGGAATCCACTACAATTAAACCAATTTTGTCACTTTTCAAATAACCAAGCAATTTTTCAAAAGATTCCTTTTGTTCATTAAAATTTGTCGGATTCAAAATTAAAATATTTTGAAGTATATTTTCATAATCAATTCCAACAATTTGTTTAACTCTCTCAATTGAAAAGCCTCCTTCAGTATCAATAAAAATCACCTTCTTGTCCCTTGCTTGACTACAAGCAGACAAAATAGACAAATTACTTTTTCCTGAACCTGGCGGCCCAACAATCATTGTAACAATCCCTTTTTCATAACCTCCGCAAAGCCAATCATTCAAATCAAAACTTCCAGTTGAAATCCTTTCATTCATTTTACAAAACCATCCTGAATTAATGAAACCAAAGTTTTCTTGGAACTGTCAGAAAATTTCAAGACGTCTAAAAAAGTACTGTCAATCCATCTAACATTATAAACTTCCAATGAAGGTTTTCCAAGAGGAGAAGATAACGTGACAAAATAATTCTTGCATAAAAAAGGTTCATCATTTTTAGGGTCAATTGAAAGAAAATCACGATAATGATTTTCAATTTTTATTTTAGTACCAGATAATTCTTCACTAAATTCCCTAATCAAACAATCACATCCAGACTCAAATTCCTTTGGCTCTCCTCCAGGAAAAACAGTATAACCTCCAGTTTCAACGGACAAAACTTTTCCATCCTGAATAACAATACCATAAAACCTACTTGTCATAAAAAATAAAACAAAATAAACTTAATAAAAATATATCTTCCAAAAGAAATAAAATTATTTTACATATCCCTCTTTTACTAAGCGATTAAAAATATCCCGTGTAACCTTGGATAATTCAATTTCTTTTATATCCTCTTTACCAAAATATTTTCTATCCAAAATTTCTTGGGAAGGTTTACCTAAATCAGAAAGAAGCGTACAAAAGTAAACATCTGCTTCAAAATATTTTTTACTAAACGGCGTTATTCCAGAAAAAGTATCATAAAATTCTCCAACATCAATTTTTGTTTCACTTAACTCTTCAGAAAATTCCCTTTCCAAACAATGAAAATATAATTCATTTTCAAGTTTACCTCCAGGAAGAATCCACTTATCTTTCTTCTTTACCAATAAAACCTTCCCCTTTTCAAAAATAATCCCATTAATTACTTTCATAATAAAATAAGAAATTAATTATTAATAAAAATATATCTTCAAAAACCCAATTTTATTTCTTTTTGTCAAATTTTCCAAATCCTTAACTAAATCAGAAAATATCTTCGTAAATAGGGTTGGGCGGGACGCGTTTCAAAAATTCGGGCGCGAATAATAACGAAGAAAATTTCAAATCCAATCCCAATTTTGAATTATTTTTGAGCTAAAATGCTATGAATTTTATTGCGTTGTGTAGCATCGCTACACGAGTAATGAAATTTGTAGATTTTAGCCAAAAAGAAACAAAATTAAAAAATTATTTTAGAGTTTTGAACTCCTTCTCTAACGAATCCAAATCAGCATTAACAGCCTTAATTGCGTCTTTAATCGCAGCTTTAGCATCTTTAGCCTTAACTTTTAACACTGGCTTTTTTGTATAGTGTTCTCTTTTCCATGCAGCAAAAGTTACATCACTATCTTTATTCAAGTAAACTCGGAGGATTTCAACCAAAGTTAAATCTGGGAATTCTACCTCAACTTCATCTTTTGCTTCTTTTAGAAATTTAAGTTCCATAACATAGAAATCGCAGTGTCCATTTATAAAGTTTTCTTTTGAAAACTATTCTCTTCTTTTCCAAATCAAGTCATTAATATCTTCAGAGGACAACTCTTCTTTTTCTTCAATAACTTCTTTCTTTGTTTCTTCAGCATGACTAAAAATATTTTTATCCTCACGAGGCTTATAAAAATCCTTGTCTGAAAAAGATTTTTGCTCAAAAAATAATTCCTTTGGTTCTTCACGCTTAAAATTATATCTAACTTTTGGTTCTTCAATAACTGGCTCAATCTTAACATCTTCAACTGGTTCACCAACAATTTCATTTATACTTTCAAGATTCAAATCTTCAAGTTCTAATTCTTCTTCTGAAGTTTCTTCCTTTTTCTTTGAAAAAAACCAACCCCTAATTCCAGTTTTTTCTTTAATTTCCGAAGTCAAAATTCCTGTTGGCGTTTTTGCCTCATTTGTTATATCTTCAGAACTAATTTCATTATCTCTTTCCTTGAATAAATAAACACCCAAATAAGCTTCAAGTTTCTTGATTAAAACTTTGTAATCCCTAGGCAAATTTCCTCTCTCAATCTCATGAATAACAACCTCTGGCTCTTGAAGTTTCATTGCAAGTTCTTCTTGAGTTAATTTTAACATTCTTCTCTTCCTCATAATAACCCAATTAAAATTATCAATTAATTCACTTGGTAAATTTGTTTTCTCTATTTTAGTTTTCTGAAAATTCTTTTCAACAATTTCTCTTAAAGTCATGTCAGTTTGACTCTTTGGAACAACTCTTGTTTTTGTAGCATTCAAATCAACATGCGCAATTTTAGCAAGTCTTTCCCTAACAGACTCTCTTTTTTCAACATCCTTCCATTCAACATGTTTTTTCTCAATTAAAGGCATACGATACTTAAAATAACATTTACGGCAAACAAAAACAACCCCTGTTGTGTTAACTGCTTCATACAAAACAGATTCCCTTTCTGTAGCACCGCATCTGTAACACTCATTCATAATAAAAACACAAAATCACTCTTTTTTAAGATTGTGATAGTAGAAGATATTAATTGATTTTTAGAAACTTACTTCAAAACTGCTAAAACTTCCTCTTTACTAGCAAGTTCACTAAAAATTGTTTTCTCATTAACAACTACTGTCGGATATCTTGTTACATTAAAATCAGACAAAATTGCATGTAATGAAATTAAATCAGTATTTGCATCAATTGGAATTAATAAAACATCTTGACCTTTTTCTTGTTTCACTTCAGACAAAATCTTAGACCAAACATTTTGTTCAGCTTTAATTGTTAAATCTTCTTCACTATTGTTATACAAATAAACAATAGTGTTAAAGTCATCCCCACATTTCTCTTTAATTTCAATGGCATTTACCCATAAATAAGAACGTAAAACATCATATTTTTTATGTAAAGAATTAAATTTCTTTGTTAACCTTTGTACTTCTTCATATTGATCCAAAACTTGCGCTTCCTCATAAACTCTGTCAAGTAAATCAAAATTAGCTTGTTTTAATTCTTCACAACTAACATCCATGGAAGACAAAACATTATCTAAATTAATAACATCAATTAGTGCAACCTCTGAATCAAGTTGATAATCTGTAATTTGATTCATTCTACTGTCTTCAAGTGCAATTCCTGAATACATACCAATTAGAAAAACAACTATTGTAAGTGCCAATGCTTGTAAAAATACAGGGTATTTCATTTTAACTCCAAGTTTTCTTTCCTCGAATTAATTCAAATGCAGACATAACCAAAATTACTGGATATGCGAGCAAATAGAAAAACTCGAATATTACAAAAGTAAATATTGTTGGTCTTTTATATTCTTTTCTCTCCTTGATACTAAATAAAGCAATCAAAGAATATGTAACACTTAAGATTAACAAAACAAATCCAATAAAAGCTAAAATACTAGGATTCAAATTTATATCACTCATTCTAAGAATTGCCGTATGTGCTTCAACGGAATAAGTAGTCAATAAATATCTAACAATAATTGTTCTAATTGCTCTATAAAGTAAAATCACTAAACCAAAAGCTCCAAGAATCCAACTAAAAACAAAGAAGGGCAAAACAAAAGCACCAAGCATTCCTTTTCTTCCAAAAGTGTTTGCATACTTAAACATACATTGAATTCCACCTTTATTCCAACGAATTCTTTGCCTAAACCAAGGCTTGAATTTTTCTGGCGCAATAGAATAGACTTTAGCTGGAACACTCATTTTAACATCGTACCCATTGTATAACATTCTCCAAGTAATTTCAATGTCTTCAGTCAAATTTTTATCATCAAACTTTCCAATTTTTTCAAAATATTCACGTCTGTAAATTGCAAGTGGGCCAGGAGTCACATAAATTGAACCAACAAATTCTAAAAGTTTTCTAGTAAATTTAATCACAATATATTCAATTGCTTGCATCCTCGTTAATAAGTTCATCCTATTCTTTACAAGAACTGTTGAAGTTACTGCTCCAACTTTCAAATCATCAAAAAATCCAATTGTACTTTTAACTGCTCCAGGTTCAGGAAAACTGTCTCCATCAGTAAAACCAATTAAATCAGTTGTAACAAATTTTGAACCATAATTTTTTGCTCCTGCCGCGCAACCCGTGTTTTTTGGAGTTTGAACGGCCATAACAAGCCCAGGATATTTTTTCTCATATTTTTTTATTATTTCATAAGAATTGTCTTTACTACAATCATCAACTACAACAATTTTTTTTAAATTGGAATATCCGTTGTTTGCCAAGTTATCAATTGCTTTTCCAACAGACTCACCCTCATTATAACAAGTAATTACAAAAGAAATTGGGTATTCCTTTGTTATCTTTGGAACTTGACTAATTTTTTTTACATTTTTCAAATAAATTAGTACAAATAGGAACATAAAGTAAAACGCAATAAACGAATACACCAAAAATACTTTTGTTAGGAAATCCATCTTAATCAAATAAAAGAAACATAAAGGTATTTTAAAGATTTTTATTCATAAAATTATATTCCTTCTAAAAATTCTTCATATAATTCAGAATAATAATTCCAGCTTGGTTCTTCAGGGTTAAATTTACAATCCTCAAGAGATAATTTATGTTTAGGAATTTGGTTAATCTTATTAATAAAATAATTTATAGCACAAGCTTCCATATATCCTTCTCGTTCATTATAATTAGACCCAAAATATTCTTGACATAATTTTCTGGCTAATTGATCTCTATCTTTTTCAAGATTTTTAAGAGCATACATCAAAGGGGGAACTCCCTGTTCATAATATGAATTCAAAACTTTGGTAACCATATTTTTCTTTACATCTCCTGAAATTATATCAACTTGACCAAAACGAAAATCTAAATAACTATTAATTAAAATATTATAAGCTTCTTTTTTTTCCATTGAATTTGCAAAACAAAATTATATATAAATATTTAGTAATTAAAATGTACATGTTCCACTTAACTCAATCATGCCTTTGGGGTGGGCGGTCGGGGGAAAAATTGGTGGCGGGAAAAAACTGATTTATACTCTACTTTCTACAAGCTATTCTTCAATCTCTTCTTCTTCACCTTCTTCCTCGTGTGAATAAGGTGTTTCCTTTAGAGGATTTTCATGAGTTCCAGAAATATTAAAATAATCATAAAATTCATCTGACAAAGTCAAAACATTTGTATGCCCTTCTTTTTTACTCTTTATCAAATTCAATTGTAAAAATCTGTGGATGTGGTCATACGCTTTATTTCCTCGAATCTTAATTATAACAGATTGCTTAATTGGTTGCTTGTATGCAATAATTGCCAAGGTCTCTTGTTCTGCCTTTGTAAATTCCGCAGAACCAGTTGCAAGTTTATTTACAACATAAGTATATTCTGGCTTAACATCCATTTTCCACAAATTATTCCTCTCAATTAATTCAAGTGCAGAATCATCCTTCAAATATTTCTCCCTTATTTTCTTTAATGCTTCCAAAATCTGAATAGAATTCAAATTTGAATAAGTTATTAATTCTTGAATAGAAAGAAACCTAGCAGAAATAAACAAAATCGATTCCACTAAACGCATGTTTTCTTTTTCTTTTGAATTATCAATTTCATCAAGAGTTTTTCTACTAATATCCATGACATAAGAAAGACATATGAGTTTAAAAAATTAAACATTAAACTTCCATTCGATTAAACAATCTTGTACCCAAAAATCCCAAAAGAAGAATTAAAATTCCAACAACCATAAAATCTAATAAAAGGTTTGTTTCAATACCACTAATAACAAAACGAAGCAAACTAACACAATAATCAAAAGGATTTATTTTAACAATAAATTGCAAAACTTTAGGAAAATTATTAGTAGAAAAAAAAGCCCCAGATAAAAACATCATTGGCATCATTAAAAAATTCATTATTGAAGGAAAAGATTGCATATCATCAAACTTAGCAGCTAAACTCGTCCCAAGTAAATTAAACAATAGTGCAATAAAAAACATGCACAAAATTATTAATGGAAACATTGACCAATTAAAAATTCTAAATCCCATAAAATATCCTAAAAATAAAACAATCAATCCCTGAAAAACACTAGTTGTAGCATTTCCCAAACACCTACCAAAAAGCAAATTAATTCTAGAAACAGGAGCAACCAAAGTTTCCTTCAAAAAACCAAATTTCTTATCCCAAATTAAAGACATTCCCCCCATAGTAGAACTCATCATAATTGTCATACCAACAATTCCAGGTAAAAGATACTGGATATAATTGAAATTACCTGAAGATTGAAAACTATTACCCAAACCAAATCCAAAAGCAATTAAAAACAAAAGTGGCTGTACTAAAGACACAATCAATCTCTGTTTATTTCTAAAATACTCTTTAATTTGTCTATGCCACATAACATAAAGTGCTGAATCCATTTTATCTTCTAAACCTCCTCATCCTATCTACACCATCAGCCTTATCAACACGAATATCATAACCCGTCAATTTCAAAAAAGCTTTTTCAAGTGATTTCGTCTTAGTTTTCTTTTTAATCTCCTCAGAAGTTCCAATAATTAAAATTCTTCCATGATCAATTATTGCAACTTTTGTAGCAATTTTCTCCGCCTCATCCAAATTATGACTTGTAAAAAAAACAGTAATTTTCTTCTCTTTGTTAACCTTTTTTATGTGATTCCAAAGAAAAGTTCTAGTCTGAACATCAAGCCCCAAAGTTGGTTCATCTAAAAATAAAAGTTTAGGATCATGCAAAAGACCTCTGGCAATTTCAACACGCCTTTTCATTCCTCCAGAAAAATTTTTCACAAAATCATTTTTTCTATCTAACAAACCAACATAATTCAACAAATCCTCAATTTTTTTCTTCCTTTTAGCTTTAGAAATTCCATATAAAATAGAATGATAATATAAATTTTCATAAGCCGTTAAATCTTCATCCAAAGTAGGATCCTGAAATATAACACCAATAGATTCACGAACTTTCTTTTTATCCTTTAAAACATCAAATCCATTAATTTCTACGCTTCCACCATTGGCCTTAGAAAGAGTTGTCATAATTTTTATAGTTGTAGATTTTCCAGCACCATTAGGACCAAGAAAAGCAAAAATTTCACCTTTCTTCACAGAAAAATTAATATTATCAACAGCAACAAAATCCCCAAATTTCTTCAGTAAATTATTTACATTAACAATTTCTTTATTCATTAAAAGAATAACAAAATTTGTTTTTAAAATGTTGTGGATTTGTGATATATAAAAACCAATATTTTTAATCTCAAAAATCTTTTTTAATTAATGAAAAGAGGGGAAGTAATATTAACAATAATTTTGGGCTTGTTAATTTTATTAGTTTTAGCAAGACTTACAACACCAAGGGAAATCGACGACATCAATCCAAATTGGACATGCGAAGGAAACTATTTACAAAAAGCAGATATTATTTGGGTAACTCCATTAAAAAACAATGTTCCTATTTCAAACAATCAAACATGGTGTGAAGAAATTCTTGCAATGAACAAAACAATCGGAATGCACGGAATTTATCACAGTTACCATGAATTCAAATATTTTGTAAATGAAACAGAATTACAAAAAGGGAAAGAAATCTTTAACGATTGTTTTGGATACGAGCCAACACTCTTCAAGCCACCTTATCTTAGACTTTCCCTAGAAAACAAAAAACTCCTAGAACAAAACAACCTAACAATAAAATGGATTTGGAACCAAAACATCCACAAAGTATATCATTGCGAAAACACAGGAGTTTTCCCAAATTGGTTCCATGATTTATTTTAACAACAAGTATTATAAATAAAATTACCTAAAAAAATTTATGAAAAGTGATGAAAATTATATAATTATTGCAACTGACCAAGAAATTTGGGCAATTAATCCAAAAACAAAACAAAGAATGAGAATAAAACCTGTAAAAGATATTTCAAAAATACTTGATATCGAAACAACACAATCTGGAATATACCATGCCATAGAAACTTTTGGAATCAAGAAAAAAATAACTGGAGAATATAAAGAAGGAATAAAAAAAATCAAAACATATTCTTCTTTCAAATTCAATTATATACAAATAATTGATTCAATTTCTGGAAATAGCATCATGACAATAAATCCAGAAGAATCAAAGGATCAACCGTTAGAAAAAAGATTGATTGATTTAAAGATACAATTCAAAAGAGATATAAACAATTTAGGTTACAAACTAAATTTTACAGAAGGAATAATTTTTCCTTATTATGAAAATTTTAGAGATGGAGAAAAAAATTTGAAAATTCAAGAAAATAATGTTTATTTTGAAAATAAAAAAATTGCAAACTTCAAAGATAATATAAGATATGCAAAAATAATTCCAAAAACAATTCTAGAAAAAAAATTCAGACTAAAAAATAAATATGTTCATAATAGAAATAAACAATTTCTAAGATAGATTAATTTCTTTCTTTATTTCAAGTAGCATATTTTTAATTTTTTTATCATTATCGCTTGCATCTTTCATGGAAGTTTGTTCATAATTATATTTCCATAATTTTTTCTTTGACCACAATATTTTTTTATCTTCTTTATCCCCATCTAAAACAGAAGGCCTATATCTTATTTTTCCGTCTCTTTTGTAACTTTTTAGAACAAATCTAGATTTTATTCCATATTTTTTATTTATCATTACATGTTTCTTCTCATGAGCCAATCTCGCTTTTACCAACTCTACATCTTTAAAAAATTCATACATTTTAGTTGAAAAATCTTTAAAATCATCTGATTCAAAAACAATTTTATATGATTTCTTTGTTTTTTCATAATTATTTTTCCATTCTGAATAAGAAATTTTGCTCAATAAAAAATTTTTCAAATTCAAAACCTGAAATTCAAAACCTTTTGCATAATCCATACTTAAAACAATTAAAATGACTTCTTAAATTTTTCATATCAATGTTTCTCCAACCCCCAACAATTTTTGAATTATTTTTGAGATAAAATTAAAGATTTTCTTTACGTTGTTTACTTTCTGTAAACGAGTAATGAAAATCTTTCGATTTTAACCAAAAAGAAACAAAAATTAAAATTTGAAACGTTGGATTGCCCCAATCCCCCCAACCGACCAAAACTGTTCTCCTTCGGGAGTCTCCCTTGAAACAGTTTCAACTGTTGTACCCATATTTGCGGCAATTTCCTTTAACTCTTTTGCTTTGTCTTTATCGTAATCTTTAGAAAAAATAAGTAAATCAACTGCACCAAACTGAAGTGCTTTTTTAACATCTTCATAATGATATGGCGTTGTTTCAGGCTTTGCACCCAAATTATCAAAAAATTTCTCAAGTAATTTTTTCTCATGAATAATTTCTTGGTTAGCCAAAACATCTTGACTAAGTTCAACTAATTCTTTAAGCCCAGATTCACTTGTGTCCCCTTGATCTTTCACTCCAATAATTTTATCTTGTAAAATTGTTGGTAAATATGCACCGTCAACAAATTCGTCTTTTGTTGGAATAGGCCCACCAATTAAAATTCCTTTTAATTTTGGTTCTTCATAAAATAAACTCTTCATTTCATCGGCAATTCTTTTGTAAAAATCTTTTGTTAAACCTTCAGTAATTCTGTGAAAACGTTGTGAAGACTGCCCTCCAGCACGAACTTTACTTGGAACTCCGCTACTCATATTTTGAAGCATTTCAATTCTTTTACCAACAAGTTGCCCGATTGTTGCTTCTTTTCTATCCATAACTAAAAGCGCATAAATTTCACTAACTTCAAGCATTGATTGTAACGGCTCTAAAACAAATTCCTTGTCACATCTGTAAAGTCTAATTCTAACTTCCTCAGGCGGTTCAATTTCCCAAAGTTGAATATCTGTTTGACTTTCATTCTCGCTAACATTTCCTGCAAAAAGAGCCATTCCACGAGGAGGAGTTGTCATATATTCTTTTAATGTACGAATAATTTTTTCCAAAGATTCTGTAACGTTCTTTCTTGTTGAAGTTGACTTAATATTTTTTGCCGTTGAAACTTCCGCCTCAAGTTGACGTTGAACAGCGTTAGGGTCATAACCCGCTGGAACATAAACAGTAATTAATTCAGTTGCTCGTCCCCTGTAACCACTAAGAGTTTCCAAAAGTTCTGACAATTGTTCCTTAGTTAATGATTGTAATACCATAACTAAATTAGAAAAAACCGAGTTTTAAAGGTTTGGGGTTTCTATTCTTACTCAATCTCAATGAGTCTTAATCAGTATAGAAAATTTCTTCGTAATTAGGGCGGGCTAAAAACTTGGGCGCGTTTCAAAACTAAGGGCGTGAGAAATAACGAAGAAATTTTAAAAATTTATATAAACAATTCTTCATTTTAACAAACATGGAATCAAACAAAAAATCCCCCGAATTTAATTTTTATGAAGCAGCTTTGGTAAAAAGGTGTCCTCTCTTCAAAGACTGTACAAATATTGTCGTTGGAAGAGGAAACAAAAATGCAGAAATTCTTTTTGTTGGTGAAGCTCCAGGAAGAAACGAAGACAAAGAAGGAATTCCTTTTTGTGGAGCCGCAGGAAAAAATCTTGACAAACTATTAAATGAAGTAGGTTTGTCAATAGATGAAATTTATATTGCAAATATTTTGAAATGCCGACCACCTGAGAATCGTGACCCCACAACTGAAGAAATCAAAACACACACACCTTGGCTCCTAAAACAAATAAAAGAGATGAAACCAAAAATAATTTGTTCTCTTGGAAACTACGCAACAAAATTTTTTCTCGCAAAAACAAATGTAGAAGACATGAAAAACCAACCAGGAATTACACAAGTTCACGGACAAGTACAAGAAGTAGAAATTGATGGTTTGAAAATAAAACTAATTCCACTCTTTCACCCAGCAGCAATAATTTACAAACGTGCACTTGAACCTGAATGGCTAAAAGACATGGAAATTGTTAAAGAATATTGTAAAGGGAATTAAATCTCACCTTTCTCAATTAAAAATTCTATATTTGGCGCAACTTTATATTTTCCTTCTTTAATCTCAGAAACAGGCAACCAATGAACATGATGATTATTATGAAAAAATGATTCATAACTTTTTATTTCTCCAATAATTTTTGCACTAAAATGATATAACTCAATATCAATCTCTTCTCCAGTTTGCGGTTTTTTCTTCAAATATTTTGTAGATAATTTTCCTATAAGTTCGCACTTGTAACCAGTTTCTTCCTTTAACTCACGATGAACACATTCTTCTAAAGTTTCTAGAGCTTCAGGCTTTCCACCAGGAATCTTAAAAAAATCATCCTTCCCATCATGAGCAACCAAAAGTCTTCCTTCTGAAACAATGACTGGTCCAGCTGCAATTATTTTATTCATTAGAAAAATAAAACAAAAGAACATTTAAATTTTTCCTTAATTAATTAAAAATAAAATTTAACTTTTTCTTCTAAATCTTCGGGAGAATTTTTTGTAAAAGTTTCTAAAACAGAATTTAAAACAAAATCAGAAACACCTTTTTTTGAAAAAAACTTGTAAAACTCTTTTCCATCAGAAAAAGAATCTTTAACAAAGTCTTCATTTTGTTTTGTAAAATATTCTCTTTTTAGTAAACCGATTTTATCCATATTCTCAAAAAAATCATTGTGACTAATTGCAATTCTCATACTACTTTCATGCCCTCCAGTTTCAGAACTTTTCAACTTCCGCGTAAAAAAAGGGAAAATTATGTCTTCCTTATATTTTATACTTTCAAAAAAACCTTCTCTCTTGTCACCATAATTAATTTTATGATTAACGTCATGAAAATTATTATAATAAATTCCAAATCTCAAAGAATCTAATTCTCTTTCACTCATAGAAAAAGTGTTCATCCTTGCCAAAATAAAGTTATCAACCAACGAATAATCTCCATTTCCACCTAAAAAAAGACCATCATTAATCAAAACAAAATTTTCATTATTTTCTAAAATATATTTTTTAAGATGCATTCCAATTGTGCCTTGAGTAACATTATTGTTTCTCTTGAAAGCCTCAATTTCCTGATTAACAGAATCCAAACTCTGCTCTCTAGTTTTAATCATTAAGAAAAAATTAATTCATAGTTTTTAATTATTATTGTGATTAAATAAAATCAACCCTAAACTGTTTGCCTTCTTTAATTTCAACAGCACCAGTAACATTCTTCAAATCTTCTAAGCATTCTTCCAAAGAAACCAACTCTTCTTTGAGTAAAGTCAAATTAATTTCAGAATTCATTGCCTTTTGTTCTTTTGATTTCCATCTTCTAACATTCTCAACAACATTTACAATAGTTTCCCATTTGTGAACAACATCTAATTCTTCTTGTTCAATATTTTTAACTTCAGGCCAACGGCTCAAATGAATTGATTCATCCCCTTCAATTTTTTTATAATGTTCTTGATAAACTTCTTCTGTAACAAAAGGTACAATTGGCGCAAATAATTTTATGAGTGTCAAAAGCCCATGATACAAAGCATACTCTGCTGACAATTTTTTATCTCCTTCTCCTTGATAAACTCTTTTCTTTACAATCTCTAAATAATTATCACAAAATACTTTCCAAAAAAATTCATCAACTTCTTGTTTTGCCTTTGAATATTCATAAGACTTGAATGCCTTAGTAACTCTTTTAACCAAAAGCTCAACCTTTGTTAAAAAGATTAAATCGACTTTCTCTAACTTTTCAGGTCTACTCTTTCCGTCGTAATCTTTCAAATTCATAAAAACAAAATTTGCAGCATTCAAAATTTTATTAACTAGTTTCATTCCAGTAACTAAATCATTTTCTTGATAATCCAAGTCAGAACCTAACTTTGAACCACTTGCCCAATATCTAAGTGCGTCAGCAGAATACTTTTCTAAAACAGCTTTTGGATCAACAACATTTCCCTTTGACTTACTCATCTTTTCTCCGCCAAGTGAAACATTACCTGAAATAACAATATCCTTCCAAGGAATTTTATTTTCATGTAAATAAGATTTAACAATTGTATAAAATGCCCAAGTTCTAATAATGTCATGCGCCTGTGGTCTAAGTGAATAAGGTAGTTTAATTTTATTTTCAACTAAGTCAGTTGCAATTTGTGGAGAAACTGATGAAGTTGCCCAAGTATCTAAAACCATTGTCTCTGGAACCATAACTTCATTACACTTTGGACATTTTTTTTCTACAGTTGTCGGGTCGATAGGAAGTTCATTTTCTTTGGCAACAACAATTTCACCACAAGAACATTCCCAAGCTGGAATCGGAATCCCAAAATGTCTATTACGTGAAATTGACCAATCCCATTCTAAACCACTAACCCAATTGTCATACCTTTTTTTCATATATTCTGGATACCAATTAATTTTATTTCCTTGTTCTAACAAATCCTTCTTCTTGTCAATAACAGAAATAAACCATTGAGGTGTTTCAACAAATTCTATCGCTGTCCCACACTTGTCATGAACATTCACAACATGAGTAATATCTTTTTGTTCAAAAATTAAATTTTTTTCTTTCAAATCTTCTAAAATTTTTTCTCTTGCTTTTGTAACATACATTCCCTCATAACCTGGAGCATTAATTGTTCCATTCTTTTCCATAATTACTTTTGGTGTAAGTCCATGCCGATTAATTGCATCAACATCAAATCTATCCCCATATGAACAAATCATAAGTACACCAGTTCCCTTATCAATTTCTGCAGACTCATCCGCGATAATTGGAACCTCATAATCAAAAATTGGAACATTTGCTGTTTTACCAACAATAGAAGCATATCTCTCATCCTTTGGATTAACAAAAACAGCCACGCAAGAATAAAGCATTTCTGGTCTAGTTGTTGCAATAAGTAAATCTTTACCTTCACAACTAAATTTCAAAGTTGAAAATTTTGTAGAAGACTCTTTGTCTTCAAGTTCAGCTTGAGCAATTGAAGTTTGACACTCAGGGCACCAAATTGTTGGAAAACTTTTTTTGTATATTTGCCCTTTATTATATAATTCAACAAAAGATTTTTGACTAATCTTTTGAGCTTGTGGGTCAATTGTAGAATATGTAACATTATAATCACACGAAACACCAATGTCCTTCCAATCTTGAATAAAAGCAGGTTTAATTTTTTTTAATGTTTCCAAACAAAGTAAAACAAATTCTTGACGCCCCATATTTTTACTCTTAACATTATTTGTTTTTTCAACAAGCCTTTCTGTTGGAAGTCCATTGTCATCAGTACCAAAAGGATAAAATACATTTCCTTTAAACATTCTCATAAACCGAACAATAAAATCTTGCTGTGAATAACTAAAAGCATGACCAATATGCATTTTCCCTGAAACAGTTGGAGGCGGAGTGTCAACTGAATAAATATTTTCATCCGATAAATCCTTTGTTTTGTAGATTTGATTTTCATCCCAAAACTTTTTTATCTTTTCCTCAATCTCATGAAAATTAGGCTTTGCCATAACAAAATCTAGTGAGGCTAATTTAAAAAAACTTCTGTCTTAAATTAAAACCCAATTTTGAATTATTTTTGAATTAGTTTGGACTAAAAAATGGCCAAAATCAAGCAACTTTTTTGCCGTCCGTTTGGGAAGAAATTCATAACAAAGAGGGTTTTTTTGAACAACTTTCCTTGAAAGCTGGACTAAATAGAGACGACTGGAAAAAATGTGAAATTTGGTATTATACGGTAGACAAATTTAATGAATAATTTTATAATTTATACTTTGCAGCTCGTACCCCGAGATTGGAATACCAATAAGACGGAACCCCGTAAGCAACGAGGTCAGCCCCGTAAGAGCTAGCATCGAACCTCGCGACTGAATTATTGTTTTTATCTGGAGTCCAATAATATAAATTTCCTTCACTTACAGTTGTTTTAGGTAAACCTTGAGAAGTGGAATTTTCTAACCAAGATTCTAATGAAATTCCTGGAATTTTATCTTTCATTAAAGTATTTTTATCTAATTCTTCTCTTATTTTTTTTATTTTTCCATTTTCGTCAAATTTATGATATTCTACAAACATCTTGTTATTTTCATATTTGAAATCTGCATCAAGCCACTCTGCTCTCCAAGGTGAACGAACTTGAGTAATTTCATTATATAAATTAATGTCATTCTCTTTTGCAACTTTTAAAAACTCTCTAAACTCGTTAGGAGTTAACATTTTTTCATTATTTGCATGGAGTTTTTCCTGACATTCATAAAAATTATTATTGAAAAGTGTTCTCTCTTTTGGAACAACTAACCCAATTGAGGGAACCTCAATATATTTTGATTTTATTGATTCTCTTGAGGGAATTATTTTTACATTTTTTTCTGAGGAAAGAATTTTATACTCCATTCCGAAAGTGTCAGCTGTTTTGATTAATTTATCAAAATCTTCCTTTGCCATGTTTATCCTATAATCTGGTGCCATACAAATTCATAAATTTAAATTTTATAAAACTTTTGTTTCTGTTACTTTTCTAGAATTAAAACAAATTACAAAAAATCTACTCTTCCAAATTTCTCTTTTTTAATTTTAACTAGATTCAGACGCAGTTAAAAAATTTCGTGGTGTAGCAGCGCTACATGAGAAATTTCTTTAACAAGTATCAATCAGTTAAAATTCAAAAATCACTTAAGAAGTGGAGCAAACGTATACTCCTCCCTCGTCCTTGTCATTTTCAATTTTCCCTTAATTTTTTCAAAAATTAAAAGCGGACCTTCACGAAATGGAACAATACAAACACCATTTTCCTTCAAATGCGAAAAAACCCATTCTTCAATTTCTTTCTCTTCATCCTTTTCTATTCCACAACTAAAAATAATCCGGTCATAACTCTGCAACAATTCCAAAAAATCTTGTTCCTCAATTTTTAAATTTGTTAAATTAAATCCTCCAATATTTTTTCTTGCAAAGTCCACAAGTTCAGGATGAAATTCAAATGAAACGACATGTCCTGGTTTAACAATATAAGCAAGTAACGCCGCAAGCCACCCACTTCCTGCCCCAATTTCTAAACAAGAATTTCCCTTTTCTAATTTCAACAACTGAAGCATTCTCCCAACAGTTGAAGGCTGACTAATTGTTTGTTCTTTACCTATTTCAAGAGGAATGTCATTGTACGCTTCATCCATAAAAGGATAAAATTTTTTCCTGTCAATAAATTTCATCGCTTCAATAATTCTTTTATCAACCTCTCCAAAATAAGACATATAATTCATAACACTCTCAAGCATATCATCCATTTCCATTAAAGAACAAAATAATCAAAATAAATAATATTAAAGAAAATATCTGGACAAAAAACAGAACTTTTTAGGAAAATAAAGAAATAAATCCAATAAATAAAAACTCCTTATCCAATACATGAAATATAATCCGATGCTTGCAAAATTAGGAACAAAAGAAGACCTAAAAATAAAAAACTTCGTGTACGAAACAAAACTTGATGGAACAAGAGGAATTCTCTACAAAAATAATTCAACAATTAAAATAATTAACAGAAGAAATAATGACATAACACACCGATATCCAGAATTTAATTTTGAAAAAAACATAAAAGCAAGTTCTTGTGTTCTTGATGGAGAAATAGTTATTTTTGATAAAACAGGAATTTCACGTTTCAATTTACTTCAACACAGAGATTTACTTGAAGATAAAGACTTAATAGAAAAACGTTCAAAATCTTCTCCTGCAACTTACGTTGCTTTTGATATTTTAGAACTCGAAGAGAAAAAATTAACACAACTTTCACAAAAAGAAAGATTTCAAATATTAAAATCAATATTAAATGTAAATGTTAACAAAAAGAAAATTTCTTCGGAATTAGGGAGGGTGGGCGCAAATTCACGAAAAATGGGCGCAAACAATAACGAAGAAATTTTCAATAAAAATTTGAAACTAGTTACATCTTCAAAAAATGGAAAATTATTATTTGATAAAATTGCTAAAAAAGGAGGAGAAGGTGTTATTGCAAAAAATCCATTAGAAAGATATTACGAAGGAAAAAGAAGAAATGCTTGGATAAAAATAAAAAATACAAATTCAATTGATGCAATAATTATTGGTTATACCCAAGAAAAAAGAAAACTCTCAACACTCCTCTTAGCAGTTTATGAAAATAAAAAATTAATTTACATTGGAAAAGTTGGAACAGGTTTCTCAGAAATTGAACAAGAAGAAATACTCTCAAAATTAGAAAAAATTAAAACAGAAAAACCCGAAATACAATCTCTTCCAAAGGGCACAATCTTTGTAAAACCAAAACTTGTTTGTGAAGCAAAATTTTTGGAAATAACAAAAGACAAAATGATGCGAGCTCCAGTTTTTCTTCGTATGCGTGAAGACAAAAAACCAAAAGACTGCACGCTAAAAGAACAAATTTAATATTTTGCGAATTATTTTTATTCCCTACTCACTAATCTCTCTTTTTTCTAATTCCATTTAGAAAATTTCTTCGTAATTAGGGCGGGCATTCCAAATTGGGCGGGTGTTTGAAATATTATAACGAAGAACTTTTCAGCTACAAGCTTCCAGCTACAAACTACAAGCTAAAAAATGAATTCCAAAATTTTATAAATAAGGAATTCATTTTTTTAACATGGCACAACAACAAGGAATAAACTTGCCCTCAGGATTCGGTGGGCTTGTAAACTATAAAGAAGAATACGCTTCAAAATTCATGCTCAAGCCAACTCATGTAGTTGTATTTGTAATTCTAATCGTAGGATTCAGAATTGGATTAAAATATATATTTGGATAATTCTAAAATGTTCGGAGGAGTAAACCCAAAACAAATGCAAGCAATGATGCGAAAGATGGGCATCAGCCAAGATGAAATTCTAGCAAAAAGAGTAATAATTGAAAAAAAAGACGGGGAAAAATTAATTATTGATGAACCAAATGTTGTTAAAATCAAAATGCAAGGACAAACTTCTTTTCAAATAACTGGTGAAGAAAGAGTAGAATCTGTTGAAGTTGGAATTTCTGCTGAAGACATAAAAACAGTTATGGAAAAAACTAATTGTACTGAAAAAGAAGCAAAAGAAGCCCTTGAAAAAACTGGGGACCTTGCCGAAGCAATTATGGAACTTGCATAATTTTATTCTCTAAAATATAACAATTATTAAAAACTCATAGAAAGAATTGTTACTATGAAACACTCTGAGGAAATAAAAGAATTTAATGAACTATATAAGACAATAGAAAAGTCACTTTTTTTGTCTAGATTTCTAAAAAATAAAAACATTTTATTAAACTGCCTTGAAGAAGAACATCGAGCAGGAAAACTTCTTTTAACTTCAATTCTAAAAAATTATCATCTTAAAGGAAAAATAACTTTAACACAAAATGTTGAAGAAAACAAACAAAAATTAATAGAAATTTCAAAAGAGAATAATTTAGTTGAAGAAGTCTTAAACATTTTTGAATTGTTTAATTTATACAAAAAGCATAAATCGTCCTCAATAGAATTCTTGCGACAAGGAAAAATAATTATTTTGGATGAAAATCAAAATATTGAAAAAATAACTTTAGAAAAATTAAAAACTTTTTTTGATTCAATAAAAAAAGGAAAAGAATTTTTTAACTCTTTATAGGGGATAAGTATAAAAAGGAGTGCACCCTTCTTAAAATAATTCTGCAAAATTTTAGGAGTTAAGATGGAAGAAATCATTCAAGAAAAAATATCAGCCGACCATTTGTTGTACGTGAGTCTAAAATATACAAAAACTTGTGATGTAATTATGAATCTTTTAATTAGGTGGAGAAAAATGATTGACACATGTATTGATCATCTTTTATTAAAAGCAAAAAAAGAAGGAAAGTTAAACACAATTCCTGATAACGCAATTGGGAAAATTCGTGAAATTAAAATTCTCTTTAAAGATGATAAAAATTTTATAGATACAATTGATTTTTTTATGATGCTAAGAAAAATTGAAGAACTAAAAACTGAAAGAATTGGAGAATTCAGAAAGAATGTTGCATTAAAAATTCAATTTAGAGGAGAAGAAGTTAACGTTAATTTAGAGCAACTAAAAATATATGCAGAAATGCTTGAAAAATTTATTAATTCAACAAAAGAGGAACTCTTTAAGAAATAAAATGAAAAAGATTATTGTGATTACATCCGGAAAAGGCGGAGTAGGAAAAACAACAACTGCAATAAATCTTGGAGCTGCACTTAATTCTTTTGGAAAAGATGTTTTAATTATTGATGCTAACTTAACAACGCCAAATGTGGGAATCCACCTAAACTCTCCTGAAGTTCCAGTAAGTTTAAATCATGTTTTAGAAAAAAAAGCCTATCCTTTTGAAGCAGTATACGAACACAAATCAGGATTAAAAATAATGCCCGCTTCTCTTTCAGTAAAAGAACTAAAAAAGATAAGACCTGAAAGAATGAAAGATTTCAAAAAAGATTTTTTAGACATTTCTGAATATGTAATAATTGACAGCGCCGCAGGCTTAGGGCTTGAAGCAACTGAAGTCATAAAAACTGCAGATGAATTAATTCTTGTAACAAACCCCGAAATGCCCGCAATCACTGATGCACTAAAAGCAATCAAGGTTGCAGAACAACACAAGAAAAGTATTGCTGGAGTAATAATAACAAGAGTTAGAAAAAATAGGTCAGAATTGCAACCCGACGTTGTAAAAGAAATGCTTGAAGCGCCAATTTTGGGAATGATACCTGAAGATATTGTAATGCAAGAAGCATTAAGACTAAAAGACGCTGTAGTACACACACATCCAAAATCAAAACCAGCAAGAGCATACAAAGAAATTGCTGCAAGATTAAGCGGAGTTGAATATGATTCTGACAAAGACAAAGAGAAATTCTTCAAAAGATTCTTTAACGCATTTAAGAAATATTAATTATTTTTTATCAACATTAAGAGATTTATTGAATTTATCATAATCCTCTTTCCAATAATAATCCATATAAATTGGGATACAAGGTTTCCAATCTGGGAAATCTATTTTTTCTAAATCTTTATTCATTAAACCAATAGCAACCTCAATATCTTTAGAACACCTAATTTTTTTATACGTTTCCAACTCCATCCCAAACAAAAAATATCTTTCCCAATACCTTCCTTCAACATATTCATTAGCTACAATCCAATCACCCAAATCTTTTTTGATATCCAAATTATAATCTTTTTTAAGATATTTTTCAATATCACTCAAAAAATATGCAGGAGGATATGGATAATCAATATAATTTGTATCCTTTCCAAAACATTCATCTTTGTAATCATTGAAAATAAATAAATTATTATTTGAAAAATATTTGCCAAATTTATTGTGCATGAATGATAAAAAATCATTAATCCAATTATATTCACTTGGACCAAAATTCACAAAATTATCAATATCAGAAGGGGTATCTTTTCCTAAATCTTTCACAAAATTTATAATAATATCTTTTCTTTTTTCTCGATACAATAAATCTTTAGAATTATCATGATATTTTGGGAGATTAATTATAGATTGTGATTCAAAGAAAAAAGGTTCCCATTCTCCTTCTCTTATAAATTTTTCATGTACAGATAATTTCGGAAAAATTAATTTTTTTAGTCTATCTTCAACGAATTCATTCAATCCGGCAATATATTTTATTTCCCCTTTTCCATACTCAATTAATCTATAAATATCTTTACCAAATTCTTTATTTATTCTTTCTTTATTATAACTATTTAAAATCAAACACTTATAGTCAACAGGCCTTTTCTTTTCAATCATTCCTAACTAAATAAAAAATATTTTATAAAAATTTATATCCAAAATTAAATCAAATTATTCCTTTTCCCATTCAAAATATTTATCTAAAACTTTATTTACAAAATCAAAACTTGGAAACTTGTAAAAAATTAAATGAATTGCCCTGTCTCCACAAATAATATCACAAGAAACTTTCTTTCCAATAATTGGAATCCACAAATCTTTCCATTTTTCATAATCTGAAAGTTTCTTTGGAATTCCTTGATTATCAGAAAAGTAATCATCTCCAAATTCTTTTGAAATCAGTTTTATTGTTTTCATAGAATCTAAGTTTGCAAAAATTTTCAAATAAAATTTGTTTTCCCAATTTGTTCTTTGAATTATTTTCAATTTTTTCATAACTAAAAACAAAAATTCAAACTTTAAAATAATTTCCAAAATCCCCTTCTTAAATTATTTTTTATCAAAATTAACCTATTCGACTGCCAACTTCAATCTCTTCAGAAGGTGAAATAATAGAAACTGTTTTCTCATCAGGACTAACTGCAGCAAGCATCATTCCTTGCGACTCAATCCCTTTCATCATTCGTGGTTTCAAATTAGAAAAATAAATTATCTTTCTACCTTTCAAATCATCCTGTGAATAATAAGGTCTCATTCCAGCACAAATTGTTCTTTTCCCAAGTTCCCCAACATTAAGAGTTATCTTGTAAAGTTTATCAGCGCCTTCGATTAATTCAACATTTTCAATTTCAGCAACCCGCAAATCAAGTTTCATCCAATCATCAAAATTAACTTCCGCCATTGTCATAACACCTTCAAGTTTTTTTACTTTATTAGTTTTTTCACTAATCTTTTCTGTTTTTGCCTTAACTTCTAACTTCTCACTTCCAGCTTCTAACTCTTTTTGTTCAATTCTACTAAACAAATTTTCCCCTTTAACAATTCTAACATTAGCACTCAAAGGTTTTTCAAATTCTTCCAAACTAAATTCCCAACCTCCAAACTTCTCAGCAATTTTTTCAGAAGTTGTTGGAATAAACGGATAAAGTAAAATTGAAATTTTCTTAATTGCATCCGCAAGTTCATACAAAACTCTCTTGTCTTTTGTTTCCCAAGGTTTAGTATCTTGAACACATTCATTACATCTATCAATTGAAGCAAAAATTTCATTCAAAGCCTTATCAATCTCAAAATTTTCCATTAACTCGTTTATTTTTTTAAAATCATACCCAACATTTAAATGAGTTTCATCATACATTTCACTACTAATTCCATTCTTCTCAATTAATCCAGTAACTCGACTAACTAAATTACCTAACTTATTCAAAAGTTCTCCGTTGTGCCTATCAACCAAAGCCTTTTCATCAAAATCTCCATCGCCTCCACTAGAAAAAGGAAAATGTCGACAAACAAAATATCTAATTGAATCAGCCCCATATTTTTCAACTAAAACTTGTGGACTAATTGCATTTCCAAGTGACTTTGAAATCTTTTGTCCGTTAAAAGTCAAAAAACCATGATTGAATGTCACATGTGGAAGCTCAATTCCTGCTGATTTAAGCATTGCTGGCCAATAAACAGTGTGAAACCAAGTATTATCCTTACCAAGCAAATGAACTGTTGGCTTACCCCAAAATTCCTCTCGACCTTTTTCACGAGTCGCAGTATAATAATTTATCAAAGCATCAAACCAAACATAAGTTACATGGCTTTTGTCAAGTGGGAAAGGAATTCCCCAATCAAAACTAGTCCGAGTAATAGATAAATCACGAAGTCCTTCACTAACACGGTTAACAATTTCATTTCTTCTAATTTTTGGTTGAATAAATTCTGGATGTTCTTCATATAATTTTAATAAAAAATCTGTATAATTACTAAGCTTGAAAAAATAACTCTCCTCATTAATTTCTTCTAAAGGCCTATTGTGTAAAGGGCATAAATTGTTTTCAACTTCCTTCTCTGTATAAAACTGCTCACAGCCAGTACAATAAAGTCCAGAATAACTTCCCTTGTAAATATCACCATTTTCGTTACATTTCAAAATAAATTCACGAACAACTTTCTTATGGTCTTCATCAGTTGTACGAATAAATCTGTCATAATTAATATTCAAAGCTGCCCATGCTTCCTTGAATTTTGGAACAACCGAATCAACAAATGCTTTAGGTTCCATTCCTGCTTTTTCCGCTGACTCCTGAACTTTTTTTCCATGTTCATCAGTTCCTGTAACAAACAAAACATCCTTTCCTAAAAGTTTATTCCAACGTGCCAAAACATCCGCTATAATTTTTTGATAAGCATGTCCTATATGCGGTGCTGCATTAACATAATCAATTGCAGTTGTAACGTAAAATTTTTCTTTTTCCATAAGAAAAACTAATCAGTTTAGTATAAAAATTATTTCATTTTAATTGTTTTAATTGAATAAGAAAATTTCTTCGTAAATTTTATGAGCGGGAAGTGAATTCCGCGATTTTTGCGTGAAAAATAACAAAGAAATTTTTAAATTTAAAAAAGTATAGCTATTTCTTACTATAAAGATTAGAAACATAATCTTCAACAGAAAAACCTTTTCTTATTCTTTCATAAAGATTTTTATCTCTAATATTCTTTATTGACAAGTCCCCCCACTCAATTATATTTGGTGCAGTTCTTGAGTCAATTATTTTCAAATCATAATTAAATTTAGTTCCAATAACTTTTCCAAAATCTTCACGAATAATCTCTACTGGACCACCATAATACTGTAGCGAATCAAGTATACTCTTCAAATTTTTTTCTCTGTCTCTCTTTCTCCTGAAACCACAAAAACATATCGAACCAGTTCAGAATTGTCAAGTGATTGTGCCCAATCCCAACGAACATGCTTTTCAGTAACTAAAACCTTTTTCTTTAAATCATTCAAATAAATCTTTTTCATAATAAAAATAAAACCCCAATCTATAAAAATATAATTATATTTTACAAAACATGACAGAGGTGAAACTTTCTAAAGAAGAAATAAAAGAAGCAAAGCATCATACAAGAAGACTCTCAATAAAAGAAGGAATTTTTTGGTCAGCAAGAAATTCTTTTGGAGATCAATATGTTTCCCCCTTTGCAATTGCAATGGGAACAAGTAATTCACTTGTCGCAATATTAAATTCAGTTCTAAACATCGGTCCAATAAGTCAATTAATCGGCTCTAACCTAGTAGGAAAACATAAACGAAAATCAATTTTTGTAAAAACTCTAATTGCTGAATCACTTGGTTGGTTTTTAATGGCAGCAATAGGAATTTTATATTTCAAAAATATGTTCACAGAATTCCTGCCTTTCTTGATAATTTTAGATATGGGAATAATAGTTTTTGCAGGGGGCCTCGGACATCCCGCATGGTTTTCTTGGATGGGAGATGTAATAGACGAAAAATATCGAGGAAGATGGTGGAGCAAACGTTCAACAATAATTTCTTTTGCAACAATTGTTTTAGCGATAATGTCCTCTGCAGTACTAAAATATTTCAAAAGTACAAATTACGAAATTCAAGGATTCATTTTGTTTTTCATGATTGCATTTATCGCAAGAGCTTCTTGTATAAATATTGTGAAAAGACAATATGAACCAAAAGAAAAAAAGAAAAGAAAAGACGAAGTAAAAGAATACACCTTACTTAATTTTGTAAAAGAAATCAAAAGTTCAAACTTTGGAAAATTTGTTTTGTTTAGAGGAGTATTTGCAATTGCAATTGGACTAACTTCTTCATTAGTTTCAATTTATCTACTAAGAACACTTGGTTTTGATTATCTAACTTATATGGTAATTACAATGTCTGGAACATTATTTTCCGTTTTAACATTAAACCTTTGGGGAAAAATTGCAGACAAATATGGAAATTACAAAGTAATTGCATTAACAACTTTAATAATTCCATTAACACCACTACTTTGGATTCTCTCTTCATCAAAAATTTATTTATTTTTAGTTCCAGCAATTTTAGGAGGAACATCTTGGACTGCATTTTCAATGGCCTCTGGAAATTTTATTTATGACAATGTTTCAAAAGAAAAAAGAAGTAAAGCAATATCTTACTTCAATTTATTTGTAGGGATTGGTGCAGTTATTGGTGGACTACTTGCATCATATTTAATTGAAGCAATTCACACAACAAGAATAAAACCAATTTACTTAATCTTTATCATCGGGACTATTCTAAGAATGTTAATAATTAGTTTATTTATTCCATCACTAAATGAAGTAAAAAAGAGAAGCAAATTAAAAGGATTCAAAGAATTAGAAAACATACTCTTCAAAGAAGCAAAGCCAACAATATTAGAAGACTTGCATGAAATAACTTCAATAAAAAATTACCTAAAAGAAAAATAATAAATCAGCAGTCGATAAACCTTTTAAATCGAGAAATCCAATTAATTCTATGTTTAATAAAAAAATTTGTAATAATTGTAGTGAAAAGATAAAAGGAAATCCTAATTTCTGTCCTAATTGTGGAATCCAACTAAAAGATTTAGGAAAAGATTGGGGAATGTTAGGAAAAAAAGACAAACAAAACACAAACCAACAAATAAATTTTGGAGGAGGATTAACTGGAAACCTAATGAATAAATTAGTTACAAAAATGATGAAAGATTTAACAAAAGGTTCAAATGATATAAACGGAAAAGATATTGAAGACGTAATGAAAACACTTCTTCCAGGAGTAAAAGTTGTCGTTAAAAAAACGCCTGCAAATTTAAGGCAAAATGAAATTGACAAAAAAACAAAAGATAACACTAAAATTTTACCAATTGAATTTGAAGAAGAGACATTAACTAAATGGAAAAAATTAAAGAAAGAAGAACCAAAATCCAATTTGAAAAGAGTTGGAGATAAAATCCAATATGAACTTGAAATTCCAGGTGTTGAGTCAATTAAAGATATTTCAATAGTTAAATTAGAAAATAGTATAGAAGTGAAAGCAGTTTCAGATGAAAAAGCATATTCAAAAACAATTTCTCTAAATTTACCTTTGAAAAAATATTCTTTACTTAAGGGAATTCTAACTTTAGAACTTGATGCATCTATGTAAAAACTTTTATAAATGAAAAGTTCTAAGTTCTCATATATCCAGATTATGATCCATTAGCTCAGTCTGGTAGAGCGCTGCTCTGATAAGGCAGAGGTCCACGGTTCAAATCCGTGATGGATCATTCCAATATTTTGAAGGAATCAAGATATTGCTTAATCATTCTTAACAAATTTGAATCCATGTTTAAACGCTAGATGTTTCTCGCCGAATAACGGCGTGTCCACAGTTAGGTCAAAAGATTCACAATCTTTTGGCGTGTTGTGCGAAATTCTTTAGAATTTTGTCCAACCAAATCCGTGATGGATCATATTATATTTAATATAGTCAAATAGAATTTATTTTTCTTGAATTTTTCCGAAATCCTAAAACAAGAATTAAAACTAGAACAAACTACTAAATTCTCCTCTCATGCCCAAAGCTTTTTAAACCATTTCTTTCTAAAATAATCATGGTAAATGGATTATATCACTACTTAAGACAAGCATGGAAAAAACCAGACCCAAAAGAACTTCGAGAAAGAATGGTTGAATGGAGAAGAGGAAATGTATTTGTAAAAGTAGAAAAACCATTAAGATTAGACCGTGCAAGAGCACTTGGATACAAAGACAAAAAAGGATTCGTAATAATTAGAATAAGAATTAATAGAGGTGGACACAAAAGACCTAGACCAAACAAAGGTAGAAGGTCAAAAAGAATGCACACTAGAAAGAACTTAAAGATGTCTTACAAATGGATTGCAGAACAAAGAGTTTCTAAAAAATTCGCTAACTTAGAAGTATTAAACTCATACATGATTGGAAAAGATGGATTACACTATTTCTACGAAGTTATTTGTGTAGACCCTTCTAAACCAGAAATCCAAAATGACAAAACAATCAATTGGATTTGTAACAGAACTAACCAAAATAGACCAGAAAGAGGATTAACTTCTGCTGCAAAGAAATCACGTGGTTTAAGAAACAAACATCCAACTTCAAAAGTTAGACCAAGTGTAAGAGCTGGTAAAAGACAAGGGAAATAAATTCTCAATAATTCTTAAAAAGTTTAGATTCATAATTATTTTATGGTAGAATTAATTCAAACAAATATTTTAGAATATGAAGATTACAAAACTGAAATATTAACAGAAAAACTTCTAAGAGATTTCTTATTAACAGAAGCAATTTCTTGTATGTCTTCAAGATTCAAAGATCCAAGGGATTTTTATGAAAACATTTTATTTAAAATTCCAGAAACAAAAGATTACAAAAATTTCAAAATGATTTATTCCCATTTAGTTGAATTTTATCCTCATAATTATTTGACAAAAAAAGAATTAAGTGAAATGCACAACATAAACGAACAAGACATTCTTGCTGAAGGTTCTGTAAAATTAATGGACACCGAACACAAAAATCCTCCGCTCGTACGTTGGATGATCGTTAAATCTTAGTTATCCAAAAATTATTACAAACTTATTTAAGTAATAACACATTTAAATTAGAATGTTATCGCAAAGCCCCACTAACCTAAATAAGATTACAAAAGAAACAACAGACAAAGAAATTCTAAGATTAGCAATGATTGCAGAATTAGATGCAGTAAGTTTATACGAGCAATTATCAGCAAACACTACAAACAAAAAAATAAAAAAGGTTTTAATTGATATTGCAAAGGAAGAGAAAACACATGTTGGAGAATTTCAAGCATTACTTTTAGAATTAGACAAAGAACAAGAAAAGGAACTAGACAAAGGAAAAAAAGAAGTAAAAGAATTAACTGAAAAATAAAATGACAAACGTAAAAGAAATCTACAAATGTAACATCTGCGGAAACGTTGTAGAGGTACTTCACGAAGGAAAAGGACAACTTGTTTGCTGTGGAGAACCAATGCAAGTTCAAGAGAAAAGATACACAAGACAAATATAATTTATTCTAAAACTAACTTTTATCCGAATTATCCATCTTTAATTTAGAAACATTTGAAACACTTTTATAATCTGTTGCTGGATAAGGTAATTTTTCAACATAAAATCTGAAAGAATCCGGACCAATAATTTTTCCATTTTCCATTTTAGCAGATTGTATTATTACTGGTTTCTCTCCCAAATTTGTTAATTCAATCATCATATTAAATGGCTCATTAATCCCATGTCCTGGATGTAAAAACCCATGTGAAGCATGATTTAACAAAACTCTTCCAAGAGCAGAAGTATTTTCCAGTTTACATAAAAACCACTCTGAACAACCAACTTTTTCATAAGTTTGAGCTATAACACTTTTTCCTGGATGAAGAATATAGCTTTCCATTTCTTTGTATGGATGAAATGCTGAATCAATAGAATTCTTATCCAATAAGTTTATTGGTTCATTTCCCACAATTGGTTCCCTAAATTTATTATTAAAATGTAAATAATAAGAAATATTACCGAGGGAATTTTCATTAAAAGGCTCTATTTTCAAATGTCCAAGCTCAATTAATTTAGGAAAAAAATATCCAGGCAATCTACCACTTTTAATTTGTGTTAATTTTATATCATCCAAATTCATATAAAACATTATCTTTTCTTATTTAAAAAAATAATTATCCAAAAAACTGCATATTTTCTTTTAATCTTGGCCGCTTACCAAAAAGATGAACCAAAAAATATATAAACATATGAAAACTATTTCATATATACTTAGCTTCTCAAATTTATTAGAAAACTATAATGGAGGTAAAAAATATGGTACATGAATTAATAGAACTACCGTTTAAAACAGATTCCCTTGAACCATTTATGGACGAGGAAACAGTAAAAATTCACTACGGTAAACATCATAAAGCATACGTTGATAATTTAAATAAAGCAATAATGAATTATCCAGAGCTTGAAGGAAAAAGTGTTGAATGGTTATTGACAAATTTAGACAACATTTCTGAAGAAATAAGACAAAAAGTTATTAACCACGGAGGTGGAGTTTACAACCACAATTTCTTTTGGGAAATATTAAAAAAAGATACAAAGATTCCAAATGAAATTGAAACTGCAATAATTGAAAGATTTCAAAGTTTAGAAAATTTCAAAGAAGAATTCAAAAATCAATCTCTTGGAGTTTTTGGAAGCGGTTGGACTTGGCTTGTTTTAGACAAAAACGAATTAAAAATAGTTCAAACATTTAACCAAGAAAGTGTTATTTCAAAAGGGATGTTTCCTTTAATTGCAATCGACGTATGGGAACACTCTTATTACTTGAAATATCAAAATAGAAGAGCCGAATATATCGACAATTTCTTTAACATAATTAATTGGGAAAAAGTTAATGAATTATTTTTAGAAGAAAAACAATAATTTTATTTTTATTTTGTTTTTCTTTTCATGCTCCAAATAGGTCTAATGGACCTAGAAATAAACAAACTGCTAGGCAGTACTTTGTAGAGCTCTGATAACTATTAAGTTATCATCTCTAATTATATTTATTTAATTCAGATTCAATTGAATCTTTCAACCTATTCAAAAATCTATAAACCAACTTATCATCAATCTCCTCAAAAGAAAGATAAGGAGAATCGTCTTCAATTTCTAAAAGTAACAAACTATCATCTTCCAAAACCAAAAAATCAACTCTACATAATCCATGTTTCAAACCATTCCACTTCAAGAATTTTCTAACTAACTCCCTTTCAGTTTTTTTTAATTTCCAAACTATGGGCTTAGCCCAAGTTTTTTCCTTTGAACCCTCAAAAAACAAAGCATAAACAATATCCTCATCAATACAATAAAAAGATAACTCCCCCTTAAACTTCATTTTAGGTTGAACAAAATTTTTATTAAAATCAACATTTTTCAAATCGTCAAGAGAAGTTTCTTCAATTCCAAATGAACTAAACCCATATTTTGGCTTGACTAAAAATTTCTCATAATGCTCTACATTTTCAAAAGAATCAAAACTTGGAATAACAAGATAATTTTCTTTATACAATTTTACTAAATACTCCTTACCTCTTCTATCACAATGAGCCTTCAATGAATTATATAAATTAAGATTCTTTTTCTCTGCTCGTTTTAGAAATTCAGCTTTTTGAAAATGATAATTTTCACTCTCATCTTCAGAATCAGGCCAAGTATTTCTAATAATAATTAAATCTGAATCATTCTCATATTTTTCAATACTAGAAAAATCAACCAATCTAACATCAAAATAATTCTTCAAATAATCCGCCAAGAACTCATCTTCTTTCTGCTCATTAGTAAAATTTGTTAATATTAAAATATTTTTCATGCAACAAGAAATAAAAAATAAAATATAAACTTATCTTAATTTAACAAATTTGATAACCTAAATCTTAAAAACTCCCTTTCATTTACTATTTTGGTAAAATGAGGTACAACAAATTAGCAATTCTTTATGATGAACTTTCTTCTACTACTAAACGTCTAGAAAAAATAGACATCCTCTCAAAATTCTTTGAACATGTTAAAGAAGAAGATGCAGATTTAATTTATTTAATTCTTGGAGACATTTACCCAGAATATGATGAAAGAAGAATTGGAATTTCAAACCAACTTGCAATAAAAGCAATTTCAAAATCAACTGGAACCGATTCAAAAAAAGTAATGGCTGAATGGAAAAAAATAGGGGACATTGGTGAAGTTGCAAGAGAATTAACAAAAAAGAAAAAACAAATGACTCTTGCTTCACATATAATTACCGTTGATAAAGTTTTAACAAATTTAAGAAAATTACCTGAATTAATCGGGGCAGGAACAATTGAAAAAAAATTAAGTCTAATTACAGAATTATTAACTTCTTCTGACCCTATTGAAGCAAAATATTTGGTTCGAACATTAATTGGAGATTTAAGAATTGGTGTTCAAGAGTCAACAATAAAATATGCATTACTAAAAGCATTCTTCAACAACAATAAAGACTACGAAGACAGAATTCAAAGAGCAATTGATCGTTCAAATGATTTATCTGTTGTTTTCAAAATTGCCATGAAGAAAAAAATAACTGAACTTGACAAAATAAAACTTGAAGTAGGTAAACCAATTAAGGCAATGCTTGCACAAAAAGCAAATGATATTGATGATGCATTCAAAAAATTGGGTAAGCCAATCGCAATAGAATACAAATACGACGGTTTCAGATTATTAATACATAAAGCAAACAACAAAGTAACACTTTTCACAAGACGTTTAGAAAATGTAACTAAACAATTTCCAGAAGTTGAAGGATACATAAATAAATTCATCAAAGGAGATTCATTTATTCTAGATTCTGAAGCAGTAGGTTATGACAAGAAAACAAAACATTATACAGACTTTCAAAAAATTTCTCAAAGAATTAGAAGAAAACATAAAATCGAAGAATTACAAAAGAAACTTCCAGTTGAAATAAATGTTTTTGATGTTCTCTATTACAACGGAAAAAGCCAATTAGATGTTCCTTTCAAAAAAAGAAGAGAACTAATTGAAAAAATTGTGACGAGTCACCCATATAAATTAATTGCATCACACCACAAGATAACAAGTGACAAAAAAGAAGTAGAAAAATTCTACAAAAAAGCACTAAAAGATAAACAAGAAGGAATCATGTTAAAAAATTTAGATGCTGAATACAAACCAGGAAGAAGAGTTGGACACATGCTAAAATTAAAACCAGAAGAAAATGAATTAGATTTGGTAATAACCGGCGGAGAATGGGGAACAGGTAAACGTTCAGGATGGATTTCAAGTTTCATTCTATCCTGTAAAAAAGGAAATGAATACTTGCAAATAGGAAAAGTTGGAACTGGAGTAGCTGAAAAAGAAACAGAAGACAACAAAATTACTTTTGAAAATTTAACAGAAATGTTAAGACCCTTAATTACAAAAGAAAAAAATAAAGACATTGAAGTAAAACCAAAAATTATTGTAACAGTTCATTATCAAGACATACAACGTTCTCCAAATTACAAATCAGGTTGGGCACTTCGTTTTCCAAGGATAACTGCACTACGTGAAGACAAACCTTTAAGCGAAATTGCAACTCTTGAAGAAATTGAAAAAGACTTCAAAGAATCAAAACACGAAAATTATCGTTATGGTTAAAATTTCAACTCCTTAGAAATAATCTTTCCATTTCTTTCATAATAAATAAAATATTTTCTTTTTGTCATATCTAATGCTAAAGTCCAAATAGTATTTACCTTTTCGCCTTGTCTGTAAACGTATCTATTCTTATCACAAAGCAAATTCTTAACATCACCAATTTTAAATTTATCCTTTCTTTCTTCAACATATTTTAAAATTTCATAATACCTCAAAAATGTCGAATTTCCTTTCTTTTTTAACACAGAATCATTTTTTGACAATTCATAATTCAAATAATGATTTGTCTTTATCAAAATATCTTCTTTAGGTTCAACAACTTTTTTCTTTTTTCCATTGAACTCCAAAACTTTCATATTTCCTTCAGAATCTACAACAAAATAATTTTTAGAGAAATTCAAAGGAACTTTATTAAACAGTTTTACTGCATCTGAAACATTAGAACACTTTTCTGCAATCATTTTAATAAAAACTCCAGAACCAATTCCCTTTCCAGGAAAATCAACTGGGTCTCCCCAAGTCAATCCTATATACAATCCATTTTCATTCAAAGCACCAACAGTATAAACTTCCAATTCAGATTCATTAACTTTCCCTTCCTTCCAAATTCCTCTATCACTAAAACCAAAATAAGAATTTGCTTCTTTATTATTCACAAAATAAATTTTAGAATATTTTTTTGCTTCTGGAATCCAATCATAATTTCTTCCGACAATTAATTCCTTAGAATTCTTGACACCAAAAATACTGCAATGTTTTCTCTTTTTCTCATTCTTTTTTTTAGGTAAAACAACTCTTTGTAAAAAAGATTGTAAAACTTGTTGATATTCACACCCGATACCTTCTGCTATTCCTCTTAATTCTTCCAAGTATTCTGGATAAAACTTCTTAAAAATTTTTAATTGAGTGAAAAATATTTTCTTTTCAAGAGGTCTATCTAAAATCATACCTTGTCTTTTATAATCAATACCTATTTTTCTCCCTATATCAAAATAAGAACCCCCATATTTGATAATATTCATAAACAATTCAAGAAAAAATTCTTTAAAAAAACTTCTAAACAAAATTATATAAGTAAAGTTACACTTTTTCAAATATGTGTACATCAGGGTGGATAAAAACAAAACAAGGATATGTTATTTTCAAAAATAGAGATTTACCAAAAAACAAGCCTTTTCCGAAAAATTTTTTAAAAATAACCAAAAAAGAAATTTATTTTTATGATAAACAAAAAACAGGATATTGGTTTGCTGCAAACAAATATTTTTCAATAAATACTCTAACTGGCCCATATAAAGAAAAAAGAAAAGGATTCAAATCTTCTGGAACATTTCATATCTCAAAAAAAGTTATAAAACAAGCAAAATCTCCAAAGGAAGCAACAAAATTATTTAATAAATTAATTTTAGAAGAAAAAATAGAAAACTCAAGAACAGTTTTAATTGCAAATGAAAAAGAAGCAATAATTATAGAAATAGCATTAAATAAAATAAAACAAAAAACTTATAATAAAAATATTTTCAAAACAAATACTTTTCAATTACTAAAAAAATTAGATTCAAAAAATAAGGAACAACATGAAAGATTAAAAAATACAAAAAAATTATGCAAAAAAATAAAATCTTCCTTTAAATTAACAAAAATTCTCAAATATCATTCTAATGCTTCAGTTGGAAATATTTGTAGACATGATTCATCTGAAACCATTTCATCAGCAATTTTAGAAAAGAAAAAAACCAAATATATTTTATATTATATAACAAATGGAAGTCCTTGTAAAAATAAATATAAGAAAAAAGAATTCAAATTAATCTAACAATAAAAACCAATAAACAATAAAAACCAAAGCTACCTTCTTTTCATATGTCTGAAAATTTTAATAAATACCTCTCAATTTCAGTGAAACTAGTTTTAATTCTTTCAATCATTACTTCTTTACATAATCATCTGTGGCACATCGCTTCAACAAATATATTTTTACTCTTCCTAACTTTCACTCCACAAATATTAAAAAAATACACAAAAATAAAATTTCCCACTTCATTTGAAATTACACTTTTAATTTTTGTATTGATAACTTTGTCTCTTGGAAAACTAACTGGAATTATTGCGCCTATTTTATTCGGAGTAGGTGTCGGATTAATTGGACTTTTATTTTTGTTTATTCTTTATTCAACGAACCAAATCAAAAAAAATTATTTTTTAATAATTCTCTTCTCTTTTAGTCTTGCAATAACATTTGGTGCCCTCCTAGAAATTGCAAAATATCTTTTGAAACTAGTTTTACACCATGAATTAAATGAAGGAATTTATCTTTTCACAATGCAAAATTTAATTTATGTTTCAATCGGCGCAGCATTAGCTTCAATAATAGGTTTTGTATACATGAAAACACATTTTTCAATAATTCATAAGCTAATTCAGAAATTAAAATTTGTAAATAAAGACTTTTTCAAAAAATCAGTTTCAATTGAAGAAATAATAAAAGAAATAAAAGAAGGAGAAAATGAAACGCAAGAATTCAAAGCGACACTAAGAACAAACTTATACACAAATCAACCAGATAAAAAAATTGAACAAAGCGTTCTAAAAACAATCGCTGCTTTTCTAAACACAAAAGGTGGAACTCTCTACATTGGAATAACAGACAAAATAAAAATTCTAGGAATAGAAGCAGACAAATTTGAAAACGAAGATAAATTCTTTTTACATTTCACAAATTTGCTAAAACAAAAAATAGGAAAAAAATATTTAGGATTAATTGAATCAAAATTAATTCCAATTAAAGATAGACACATTTTAAGAGTTGAATGTAAAAAATCAAACTCTCCAGTTTTTATAATTGAAGGCAAAGATGAACTCTTCTATACTAGAGTTGGCCCACAAACAATTGAACTAAAAGGAAGAGAGTTAATTGAATATGTGAATAAAGAATTTACAAAGAAGAAATAATTATTTTTTCCATTTCAACACAAGAGGATTTTCAAAAACACCAGTTTTTTCTCCATTTCTAATTGCTGCTTCTAAATCATTAACAGAATCAAAAAGAGAATCAAAATGAAATTGACCACGCATAAGTTGAACAAAATAACTATTGTCAATCCTCTCTTTTTTTAATTTCATATCTGCCATTTCATTCTGGAAATAAAAATGCATACTTCTTCCTTCAGTAAAATTAACACGAACTGTTGAAACTCCAGATTTAACATCTTTAATATTTTTCATTCTAATCAAATTTCCTTTTTCATCTTTGTCCCAATTTCCTGAATCCAAAAAACTAATTTCTTCTTTAAAATCAAAATTATTTAATTTCAAATATTCAAGAAAATTTTCTTTGAATACATCAATTTGTCTTTTAGAAAAACGAACAGAATTTTTATTTTCAACATATCTATTAGTTGGAAGATTTCCACAAGTTTCACCATATAATTCTTCAAGACAAATAGAAAAATCTAAATCTTCTCCCTTTCTCTTAAAATATTCACCAAGATTTTTTTTCTTCAAATATCTTTCCTGTTCTTCTTTTTTTATAAATTCAAATTGTTCTTTTGAAGAAGGCCGTATTTTCTCATCAAAAGCTGAACTAAAATTAAAACATTGCTCAACATATTCTTCATAAGTCTTTGGCCTAGAAATATTTTGTTCAACAATTGCCCATGATTTTTCAATAAATTCTGTATTTTCATCAAATCCATCTTCATTAAATCTATTTTTCCAAAAATCAAAATAAGAATCAGAAAAAGTTGAAGTTCCAATTCCAAACAAAGCATAACCCCTGCTACTAACTTCATATTCTCTAATTAAATGTTCAGAATAACCACGAAGTAACTTAACCAAATTGCTCCTCTCTTCTTTTTGCATCCTGTTTTTCAAATAAAATTCCCTACTCATTTCATTTGTTGGAATATCAACTCCTTTATTATACAAAAATTGTCTCAAATCTTCATCAGAATAAATCATTTTCGTATCTGTCCCTAGTCTTTCTTGCCTTTCCTTCTCTTCCTTTTGTTTTTTCTCATATTCTTTTTTCAATTTTGAATGATTATTTTTAATATATCTAACAGGATCATGTTCGTAATCAAAAAAATCATCCAAAAAAACATTTGCTCCACCCGGGAAAATAATCTCCTCGCCTTTTTTTTCTTTGAAATATCCAATTCGTTTAAGTTCAGAAATTGTTTTCTCTTCCCAATCTCCTATATCCAAAGAGGAATCATAAAAACATTTTGGTATTTCATCAAATTTCAAATAAAGATTTTCCTTTACCATAAAATTCAAATCTAAAGAAAACTTATAAAAATTTATATCCCTGTAAGTAACCGAAAACCTTTATAAACCGCAATTTCTTTTATAAAACATGGCAGCTAAATCTGACAAAAAAGAATCTGAATACAAAATTCAAAACATTGTAGCTACTACTTCTTTGGAAAAACCAGTTCCGCTAACAAAATTAGCTAGAACTCAACCAAACACTGAATATAATCCTGAAACATTCCCTGGACTAGTTTTAAGAATTAAAGAACCAAAGTCAGCAGTTTTAGTTTTCTCTTCGGGAAACTTGGTTTGTACAGGAACAAAATCATTAACTCAAGTTAGACAAGTAATTGATGAAGTAATCAAACAATTAAAAAAAGTAAATGTTGAAGTAACAATTAAACCAAAAATTACAGTTCAAAACATTGTAGCTTCAGGAACAATTAATTTACAACTTAACTTAAACTACCTTGCATTAGCTATGGAAAACACAGAATATGAGCCAGAACAATTCCCCGGATTAGTTTACAAATTAGAAGACCCAAATGCAACATTTTTATTGTTCAGTAATGGTAAACTTGTTTGTACTGGAACAAAAAACAAAGAACAATTAGAACAATCAATGGACAATTTACTTGAAAATGTAAAAGAAGCACTTGCTGATTACAAAAAAGGTGAATTTTAATTTTTTAACATACTTTTCTAAAACTCTTCTTTCATTCCACTAATTTTTATAAACTGTATATACATTTTTTTTAGATGGATGGTGAAATAGACTTCAATGAGGGAATAGGAGATGACGAAATTTATTCTGAAAAGGAAGAATTCAAAGATATTAACGATTTTAATCAAGAAAGAGAAGAATTAATTTTAGAAGGTAAGAAATTTATTGAAGCATACAAAAAAAACCTAAAGAGTTCTCTAAGAAATGAAAATTCAGTTATCTACATTGATTTTCAAGAAATGGCTGAACATTCTCCAATTTTGGCTGAAGAAGTGATAAAAAGGCCGGACGAAACAGTTCAAATTCTTGAAATGGCAATTGAAGAAATTGGCCTAGCTGAAAAAGTAAGAGTTCGTTTCTTTAATGTTTCAAAATCACACGACATTATGATTAGAAATATTCGTGCAAAACACTTAAACGAAATGCTAGTTATGGAAGGAATTATCCGTCAATCTTCTGACGTTCGTCCACAAGTTGTAAACGCAAAGTTTGAATGTCCTAGCTGTGGAACAATTATTTCAGTCTTGCAAATTGAAAAGAAATTCCGTGAACCTTCAAGATGTTCATGTGGTAGACGTGGAGGTTTTAGAGTTCTTTCAAAAGAAATGGTTGATACTCAAAGATTAGTAATTGAAGAAGCACCAGACATGCTAAGCGGAGGAGCCCAACCAAAAAGAATTAATGTTTTTGTAAAAGAAGATTTAGTTGATCCAAAAATGGAAGAGAGAACAACTCCCGGTTCACGTGCAAAAGTAATTGGTGTTCTAAAAGAAGTTCCAGTGCCACTTCCTTCAGGAGGATTGTCAACTCGTTTCGAACTTGCAATTGAAGTAAACAATATTATTCCCTTAGAAGAAACTTTTGAAGAACTAGATATTTCTGAAGAAGATGAAGAACATATTCAACAACTAGCTGCAAAACCAAATATTATTCAACTATTAAGAGATTCAATTGCTCCTTCAGTTTGGGGTTACGAAGAAATAAAATCTTCCTTACTTTTACAATTATTTGGTGGTGTTCAAAAACAAAAAAAAGACGGACAAAAATCTCGTGGTGATATTCACATTATGATGATTGGGGACCCTGGTGTTGCAAAATCGGTTATTTTAGGGTTCATGGCCAATATTTCACCAAAAGGTCGTTACGTTGTGGGTAAATCAACTTCAGGTGCAGGTTTAACAGCATCAGTTGTTAGAGATGAATACTTGAAAGGTTGGTCACTTGAAGCGGGAGCAATGGTTCTTGCAAACAAAGGACTTGTTTGTATTGATGAATTAGAAAAAATGGCAGAACAAGACCAGTCTTCAATGCACGAAGCAATGGAACAACAAACTGTAACTATTAACAAAGCCAACGTTCAAGCAACATTAAATGCACAAACTTCCGTTCTAGCTGCAGCAAATCCAAAGTTTGGTAGATTCGACCCCAATCAAGGAATCCCTCAACAAATTAATCTACCTCCAGCATTAATCAATCGTTTCGATGTTATTTTCACATTAAGAGATATGCCAAATATTGAAAATGATACAAAAGTTGCAAATCATATTTTAGAAGAACACCAAACCGAGGCAAAAGAAATGCTAATTGAAAAAGGACTTTTCATGAAATATGTTGCTTATGCAAGACAAAAAGTAAAACCACATTTAACTGACGCCGCAGTAAAAAAAATGCGTGACTTTTATGTGAACTTAAGAAATCATGCAGTTGTTGAAGGTCAAGAAATGAGAACAATTCCAATTTCTGCTAGACAACTAAATTCTTTAATCCGTATGAGTGAAGCTGCTGCAAGAATCAGGCTCTCAGAATTTGTTGAAGAAAAAGATGCAATTGTTGCAATAAATTTATTAGAATATTATCTTAGACAAACAGGATACGATGAAGAAACAGGTCAGTTTGATATAGACAAAATATCTGGAACAATGAAAGCCAGTCAAAGAAATAAAGTTTACATTGTACGTGACACAATTTCAACACTCTCTCAAGAAATAGGAGAAATCGTTCCATTCGAAAAAATAATGGAAAAACTCGAAGGGAAATTAACTGAAGCTGAAATAGAAGAATCGCTCCAAAAATTAAAAGAGAAAGGTGACATTTTCTCTCCAAGAAACGGGCACTATCAAAGAATGTAAAATGAAAGAGCTAACAATTGAAATAACTAATAATTGTTGTCTTAATTGCATACAATGTTCTACAATGGCAGGAGAAGAAAAAAATTCTTTTATGCCTTTAGAAGACGTTAAAAAATTTATAAAACAATTTCCAAACTTCGAAATTGTACGATATTCAGGGGGAGAACCCTTTAATCATAAAGAAATTATTCCTATTTTAAAATATACAAAAAAACAAAATAAAATAGTAGAAATTCTTTCATGCGGAATTAAAGGATATAAAGAAATACCTGAAAAAATAATGAATAAGATTAGTCCCTATGTTGATAAAATAATTTTTTCAATGCATGGATACGATGACACACATGACGAAATTGTAACTTCTGATAAACAACTAATTAGGCATCCTCCTTATTGGGATTTTATGATTGATTCATTTGATCATGCTAGATGGGCCGGAATAAACACCTCCTTTGAAACTGTTTTGATGAAAGATAATTACAATAAACTTGAAGAAATTGCTAGGTCAGTTAGTTTATGTAACAAAATTGCAAGAGAAGATTGGGATAGCAAAAAACCTTTTGAAGAAGTGACTTGGCACATTCTACGTTTTGTAAAACAAGGAAGAGGAAAAATAAATCCATATGAAAATTTAAATAAAAAAGAAATAGAAAATTTTCCAAAAAAAGTTGAAGAATTAAAAGAAAAATACAATCTAAAAATAACTTACACAAATTCATTTGAAAAAAATAAATGTGATTGCGGAAGTGAAAAAGCAGTTGTAACATATAATGGAAAAATTATATCTTGCAGTGCCCTAAAATATATGAAAAAAACAGACAAAAAATTTGCTTGTAAAAACCGAATTTAACTCAAAAGTACATATAAATCTTTAAAAAAGAACTATTCTTTTATCCTCCATGACAGAAGGAGAATTCAAAAGAAATACTGCATACAAATTAAGAATTGGTGATATACTTTTAGCAAAACCAATTTTTGATCAAGAAAAATTTCTATTTTTAGAATTAGGAGAAAAAAAACTTGCAAGAGTAAATGTTATTGGAAATATTGTGGACAAATATGACTCTGAAGGAGAGAAAAAATATATGTTTTTTACTCTTGATGACGGCTCTGGTCAAATAAAACTAAAAGTTTTTGGTGATGATACAAAAAAATTCAAAAATGTGACTCAAGGACAAACTGTTTCAGTAATTGGAGTAATTAGAAATTGGAATAATGAAACTTATATTCAACCAGAAGGAATTTCTGAAAAAGATCCAAAATATCTTCTTGTAAGAAAATTAGAAATAGAAAAAGAAAGAAAGATGACTGCTAGACCTGTTGAAACAAAAGAAGAAGTAGTTGCAATAAAAGACAAAATCTTGGAATCAATAAAAGGTTCAGAAAACGACGGAGGAATCGATACTGATCAAATAATTATGAAATTTAGAGAAGTGTCTCCAGATGTTATCAATCAAGAAATCCAAAAGCTTTTAGAAGAAGGAATAATCTTTGAACCAAGACCAG
>JAACWB010000031.1 GCA_009992215.1 archaeon | reverse complement strand
AGAAGCGTGCAAGGGTGTCGGAGTTCACGCATTAAAAGGGATCGTTAGCTGGGTTAAGAACGTCGCGAGACAGTTTGTATGATATCTACTAGGTGTGTAGTTGTCTGAGTGGAACAAGTATCTAGTACGAGAGGAACGGTACTTGGATGCCTCTGGTGAGCAGTTGTGACTACGCAGGCTGCATAGCTACGCATTGTATGGATAAGAGCTGAATGCATCTAAGCTCGAAGCCATCCGCAAAACGAGACAACAAAGGCCGTCATAGAAGATGACGTTGATAGAACTATAGTGTACTGTTCGAGGGTTCGCCCGAGAATTTCAGCTTATAGTTACTAAAAGCCTCAATTGTAGAATTTTTTTCAGAGTTGTTTCCAATCATCATGGTTGGACTTTCCACTACTTCTCAATTGTTTATTCAACTATTATTTTTCCAGAATTTTCAAGGTTAGAAGCTAATAAATAATTATATTCTCCTTTTTCAGAAATAGTAAAATAAATCATATTCTTTGGAAGTATATTATATTTAGTCATATTTGTTGGAGAAAAAATAAATAAAATTTCTTCTTTATTACCTTCATTTTGAAACAATATATTGTCTCCTATTTTTGAGTTTACTTGCATAGTTGAAAACTCACCATTTTGAAAAGTTATTTTTGTTGGATTTATTTTTTCAATTGAAAGAATTTGATTTCCGGTCAAGGGGGATCTAATTACTGATAAATAAATTGCAAGTAAAAGAATTGCAGAAATTAAAATTATTGCAAGAGTTATTGATTTTTTCATATAAAATTTACACAAAAAACAATTATAACTCTTGTTTTGAATTTTTATCCTTGGATTAATTTTTTGAGGTTTGAAACTCAATGCAAAAATGTCTACATTTTTGTTTGAATTCATTTTTCTACGCGATTAAAAAACGCGTGAAGAAAAAATTCGCTAACTCGAAATAAATTTCTCGCCCTAAATGGAAATAAAAGGAATTCAAAACATATTTAATTTATAGAATTCATTTTATTTTATGAAACAATGGATGATGAAGAACACGCTCCTTAAAGCGCTAGGTATTTTGATTGTTTTATCGATTCTTGTTGTTGGGGGAAGCATTTATTTTATTTATGATAAACTTTGGATTGGTCCAGCGTATATTGCAATTGCATTTATTGGAATTTTTATTGCCAAAATTGGAGGAGTTGAAATTAAGTCAATTTATGCAGACGTTGTTTTTGGAATAATTGACAATGGGGTTTTGATTTTTACTGCAATTCTTGGAGGTAAATTTGCCGGGGTTGCTGGGGCTGTTTTAGGTGGGGCTGCTGGAAACACTATTACTGATGGAGTTGGAGGATTAATTGAAGGAAAAATTGCAGCAAAATTAAAGAGGGATAATTATGAAGGTGAAAAAAATTCTTTTACTACAATGATTGGAAAAGTAATTGGTTGCTTACTTGGAGCTGGAATAGGATTAATTCTTGTTTGGCTATTTGGTTTTATTATCCTACTTTTTTAGGGATAAATAATTTTAATTAATAATATAATTCAAAAAACCATATATTTTTGTGGGAAACAAAATTTATTTTGTTTGAGATACGTTCGTCCTACTTTTATCTTTCAGATAATCGAGCGTTGGACATAAAGAATTTATCTCTTTCCCACACTTTTATTTTTTGAGAATTAATTTTTCTATACTGTTTTTTATTTCTTGTATTTCTGAATTATTGTTTCTAGAGGAATAAATATTTGAGACAATAGAGGGATTAATATTCAAATCTTCGAATCTTGCTTTGTAAAGTCTTTCTTCTTTTTCATGTGTTTTTATTCTTTCATATCCATAAAAATTCTTTTCTATTTTAAGCATGTCCTTCACACATTCATCAATTAATTTGTATATCTTTTCTGTTTCCATTTTATTTTTTTAGAGGAGTTATCATTTCTCCTTCGACAAAATTTTTGAAAATTATTTCTAGATATCTTGGTTGTTTTGCATTTTCTGAGAGGGGAACATATCTTAAAATTCCTTCGTTATCATATAATTCTTTTTTGTCAAAAAGTTCCATTAATCTATAAAAATATTCTTCAGGTTCTCCAGTCCAGTGTTTTGACATTTTGTAAATTTCTCTATCAATCAGTCTTTGAGGTAACTCACTTTCAGTGCTTGAAGAAATGACATTTGAGTTTTTTTCAACAATATATTTTAATGTCTTTTTTGGATTCATTAAATTTAAATAAAAAAGATATTTTTATTTATTTGTATTTAATTTGTTATATCATTTTTTTGTTAGAGGATAATTCACTACGATAATCCTTAAAAAGTGAAAGAGGTTTTTTTGTGAATGGAACTTATATGTTTATTATCAAAAGGCGAAGGAACTTGGGCGCAGGTTTCAGGACTTATGAAATATGGGGAATGGGACAAAATAATTTTAGTTGGAGATGATTTTGCCAAAGAGTTTAGTCATGAAAAAAAATTTGAATTTGTGAAAGTTGATTTTAATCAAAAGTTAATTGAGTTGAGAGATGACTTGAAAAAGAAACTTGATGGAAAATTTGAAGAAATGGAAGTTGCTGTTTCAATTGCTTCGGGGGATGGAAAAGAACACATGGCTCTTTGTTCTGCATTACTTAGTTTACCAATGGGAATTAGATTTGTTGCACTTACAAAAACAGGTGTTACTTATTTGTAAAGTTTAATTTACTATAATAATATTTATATAATTCTTTTTTGTTAAATTGAGATGGAGGAGAGGGAGTATTCTAATTTAGCTGTTCATGAAATAAAGAATAAATTAAATCATTATATGTCTCAAGGTTACGATTGGATGGAAGACATGAAAAGTTCTAGTGGTCCAATTGTTTATAAAAATAAGTCAGATATTTCTGAAGTTGATTCTGAAAAAGATTCTGTAACTGAAATACGTATGCTTTGGAAAACTCTTGTAGATAAAGTGTATAATGAAAAACGTGATTGATAAGAAGAAGTATTAACTATTTAGTGATAACATATAGAAAAATATATAAAGTTCTTTTTCTAAAAAAATTTATGAGAAAAGGTCATCAAAGTGAAAAAAAGAAAAGAATTGTAAAAGTTCACGAGAGTAAATATCTTGGTAAACAAGAAATAGAAGAATATAAATTACTGACTATTGAAATTGCAAATACGGAAATTATGTATCAAAGTGAATCTTTTTGTGATAAATATTTTAGAATTAAAGATTCTCCAACTAGAGAAAATTATAATCAATTGAAAGCCATGTATAAGGTTGCTATAGAACAAGTTGATTCTGAAGAAAAAGGCAAACATTTAGATAATTGTTTTTCTAACGCTTAAATTTTTTAAATATAAATTATTAAAAAGGATATTTATTTAGAACTATCATGAAATCAAAAATAGAAAAAATTGTAAAAGGATATAAATTAGCAAAGATAGATATGAAAGCATTTGAGTATAACAAAAAACCTTTTGTTACAGAACATCCAAAATTATGTGGTGGCAAAGAGGAAATTTATTCTCCTCTTGTTAAATTTGGAGGAGTTCTTGCATATTTGAGGCATCCAATCAAGGGATACAAAATTATTTCTTATAATCCCAATAATTAATAATCCTCTTTCTTGATTATCAAATCTTTTTTGTCTTTACACATTACATATGCTCTTGAAACTTCATGTTCGTCTTGAAGAATATAATCAGTTCCTTTGAGTTCTTTTTCTAATTTAGCTATCCAATCTTTCATTTCTTTATGCGTTGGCATTTTGTCATAACCCAAACGTTCACGTGCAAACCCGACGGACATGTAACCTTTAATTTCAATAAATGCTGGTTTTGAAGATTTAATTAACTCGGCAAACTCAGGAATGAATTTATCTTCCATGTTTAAATCACGAACTAAATTTATTCTGAATACTGTTATGTTTTTCTTTTTTATTTTTGGAAATAAAGAGAGTGTTTCGATTAATTTTTCCCACGCATCTTCCTTTAAGCTCCTGTGAAAACGCTTGTGAGCTTCTCTATTTGAGGTATTTACAGTAACATATAATCTTGTTGGTAAATTATTTGTATCTATTAATTTTTGAATTACTTCTGGTTGTAATCCATTTGTCACAAGAAATGATGTTGCATTTCTTTTTCTAATTTCAGAAATTAATTCTCCAATTTTTGGATAAAGTGTTGGCTCTCCTGTTAAAGAAAGGGCAAATTGATTTGGTTGTTGTGCTTCGGCTAATTTTTCTTGGTTTGCACGAGAGAGTTGTTTAGATTTTGAATTTTTGTCAATCTTAAAACCAGTTAAGAGTTTTTGTTGTGCTTTCACTGCTCCACCAATTATGTCTTTTGGTTCTTCTGGCGTCACAGGAAAATCAAGTGTTGAATTTGAGATGTCACGCCAACAATGAATGCAACGATTGTTACAAAATATTGAAGGAGTCATTTGACAGCACAAGTGTGACTTTATTCCGTAGAATTTTTCTTTGAAACAAACACCTTCGTCTTTGAGTGATTTCTTTGTCCAATTACATAATTGCACAGCTGAATGTTTTCCAACTGGTTCATATGTTTCTTTTCTTATTCTTTTACGCGCTTTTGCCATATTAAAGAATAGAAGAAAGGGATTTTAAAGTTTTAGAAAAAACTTTTCGCCCAGAAAAACATAATTACAAATAATAAGAACAAGAAAAATTGTGTTATTCTTTTGAATGATTTTTCTGCAGCTTTTTGTGATTTTGTTAATTTTAAAATTGTTAAATAGAAGAACCTTCCTCCGTCGAAAATTCCCATTGGAAGCATGTTTACAAGTGCTACACTAAAGGAAATTAAAACTAACCACCATAATAAATCATAAATGAATTTTGCCAAAAGGAAATCTGGTTCATAATATACATTTGTTTTTTTGTATGCTGTTGTGTAATAGGAAATTGTTGAAAAAACTCCATTTGGTTTATTGTCTAAAAAGCTAACTCCTAACCAAGATTTTCCTTCGCTGAAAGGATTTTCTTCTAGTGTTACTTCAATTGTATTTTTTACTGTTCCGTCATAAGTTGAAACATTTATTTTTTCTCCTGGAGAATATAACATTAATTCTTCTGAAAGTTTGTCTAGCGAAGTTATTTTTTCTCCGTTAATTTCTTGAATTACTCCTGTTAAATTTGAATTAATTCCCGGCGCGTCATAATACAATCCAACTAATCCAGATGAAGAGTCAACTCCCTTAATTCCGTAATAATTAATTCCATTTGCTTCTATATTTTTATATTCTGAAATATTTTGTAATTCATTAATTTGATTTTCATTCCAATTTATTGGAACACCATTTATTGAAGAAATATTTGTTACATTTACAACATTATATGCATAATCATCAAAGACAATTCCTGAAGGACTATAAGTTAATGTAAAAAATATAAACATTAAAATTACTCCCAATATTGCTGTTAGGGTATTTGCAAAAGTTCCTGCTGCAAGAACTGCTCGTTGTTCAAAGTTTTTTTTCTTTTCCATTGCTTTCTCATCAAGGTTAACAAATGCTGCTAAGAAAACTGGAAAGAAAAAAGGAAAAAATCCAAACCCTGTTGTTTTTGTTTTTACTCCAGCCAAGGCAGCATAAATTCCGTGAAAGAATTCATGTGTTATTGCGATTACTGCTAAAATTATAATCCAATATGAAAAGTAAAAAGGGGGCAAGAAACTTAGCTTAAACATTTGAGGAAGATATGGTACAAGAGGCATTACTGGTGGAAGTCCATGAAGAGAAGCTTTGATAAATTCAGAATGAAATGCATATATCCAAACAAGCCTACCGAACAAGTAAACCATAATTCCCATTAGAGCATAACCTAACCAAACTGCAACATAACTTGAAACTTTCAAAAACTTTCTCCATTTTTTTCCAGTTCGCTCAATTATTTTGATTCCCCAACTAGTGTGATATAACCAAAGAAGTCCTTCTTTTTTCAAACTTTTTTTATTTCTATAAAGGAATAGGGAAATCAAGATTACAAACAATCCTAAAAGTCCTAAATCCCAAATCATAAAACTATCCATCTTTTACCTCGAAACATAAAGTAATAGTTCATTTAAAAATTGTTTCATTAAAAATATTAAAAGAAATGATAATTGAGGAATTCTTCTACTTGATGTGAATATTTCTTTCCATCCTCTGTTATTTCATAATCACAATAGGGATAATCTTTTTCTGTTTTAGAATCTATTTTTAGATAACCTAATTTAATTAAGTAAATTGGTGTTTGAATGTCAATATTTTTCTCTTGAATATCTTTCATCAAAATCTTTCCTTCATGTCTGCCTGCAAGACTAAGAACTCTTAATTCATCAGCCAAAATTGAAATACTTGATACAACTTGCTTTTCTAATCTGTTCATAATTAAAAGACATGAAGTTTAACTTATAAAAATTTATATAATAAATTAGAAGAATTATTTCTTTTTAGGAACTCTAAATTGAGCCTTCTTACATTTTCTACATTTAACTTTGCCTTTCAAAACTTTTTGTGGATCTGCTTTCATCTTACATTGGCATTTTTGACAAATGAATGTATTTTTGAAAAGTCTATTTTGTGCTTCTGGTATTTTCGTTGCCATAATAATTAGATTTAGAGTTAGTTTTTAAAGTTTTCTTTTGGAGAATGCATTATTCAAATTTTATTTTATTTAATTTCCTTATCTAAGAATTCTTTCAAAGTAATTTCTCCTTCAAGAGGAAAATGGTATTTTGTTACTTCATTTACTTGACCTGAATATACTTGGGGGTCTGTACGAGAAGTATGCTTTAATATTACTTCTTGTGTGGATTTATCAATTACTTTTCTACTCACATAATGACTTATTGTGTAATTCTTAAAACCTCCTGGCCCTTCCAAATAACCCTTTAATCTAATGGCAACAAAACTTTCGGGTTTTATTTTTTCAAAATCACCATAATCTATTGCGATTCCGCCATTATTCCAAAAATACTTTTTTTTAGAATTTTTTTCTAATTTACTCTCTCCCATTAAGTTCGTAAGAAATCCAAACTTTTTAACTATTTCTATAGAATTATAATTTTCTTTTAATCAAACGTGTTCCTTCAATGTCCCAATATTCCACGTTATCGTTTTCTTGTATTTCTGCTTTGATGTCTTCTGGAACATCCATTTCAAGAGTTTCAAAGGATTCTAAGTCCATAACACTTGCTTTGTCTCCGCTAAGAGATAAAACTTGAGCTTTGTTCTTTGTAACCATTGGAACTTCTAATTTGTCGTGTCCAGGAATTACAAAAATCTTTTTTGCTCCGCTTAACATATTTTGAACTTCAATTCTACATTTCGCGTGACCGTGTTTTCCAGTTTTTGAAACGTCTATTTTTTTAACAGTGTAGAATTGTCCTTCTTCAATAATATTAGTTCCGACTCTTGCTTCAGTTGCACCAATAATCTTTGCTACCATAGGAATTAAAATTTTATTTCGTTTATAAAAGTTTGGGTGAATTATAAGAAATAAAAATATCAAAGATTTATTCCCATTAATTTTATAAAGCATATAGCACAATTTCTTTTTATGGCATTCAAAAAAGGAGACTTTATTGAGATACAATTTACTGGAAAAGTAAAGGACGGAGATATTTTTGATTCTAATATTAAAGAAGATTTGGCAAAAGCAAATATTCAAGGACAAGATTCAAAATTTGTTTTTTCTGTTGGCGAAGGAATGTTTGTTAAAGGTGTTGATGAATTTTTGATTGGAAAAGAAGTTGGAGAGTATGAAATAGAAGTAAAACCTGAAGATGCTTTTGGAAAAAGAAATCCAAAGCTAATTCAGATGATCCCACTTAAAGTTTTTGCACAGCATCAATTAAATCCAATTCCTGGAGCAATGTTTAATTTTGATAACAAGCTTGCAAGAGTTTTAACTGTCTCTGGAGGAAGAGTTATGGTTGATTTTAATAATCCTGTTGCAGGAAAAATTTTAGAATATAAAATTAAAGTTTTGAGAAAGGTTGAAGATGTTAATGAAAAAATTAATGCTATGAATGATTTCTTTTTTAGACAAGAATTCAAATTTGAAATTAAGGACAAAGATTTAATTTTAGATGTTCCACAAGGTTCAAAAAAGTTTATTGAAATGTTTGCTGAAAAATATAAAGAACTTTTAGATTTTAATTTGAAAGCTAATGAAGTGGCAGTTAAGAAATAATTACTCCTACTAAGAGCACAACAATTTTTATAAACAAATTCTGATTAAATTTATTATGGCTGATATTTATTCTGAAAATAGAGAAACTAGAGAGGTGGCTCCTGCGGTAAAAGATATTGATAGAGAACTTGCTGAATTGATAAAAAAGCAAGCTGCAAAAATTAAAGTTATTGGTATTGGGGGTGGAGGAAATAATTCTTTAAACCGTATGGGGGAAATTGGAATTCGTGGTGGAGAATTAATTGCTATGAATACTGATGCACAAGATTTACTTTATACTAATGCTGATCAAAAAATTCTCTTGGGAAAAGAATCAACTCAAGGTCTTGGTGCTGGAAGTAATCCTGCTATTGGACAAGAAGCAGCAAAAGAAAGTGAATCTGAAATTAAGAAAAAGATTGCTGGAGCTGACATGATTTTTATTACCTGTGGTATGGGTGGTGGAACTGGTACAGGGGCGGCACCCGTTGTTGCTAGTCTTGCGAAAAAACAAGGTTCATTAACTATTGGTGTTGTTACAATGCCTTTCACAATTGAAGGACAAAAAAGAATTGAGAATGCAGTTATGGGACTTGAAAAAATGGAAGCAATTACTGACACTTTAATTGTAATCCCAAATGATAAACTTTTAGAATTGGCTCCTGAACTTCCTCTTCACACTGCTTTTAAAATTTCGGATGAAATTTTAACTAATGCAGTTAAAGGAATTACTGAACTTGTTACAACAACTGGACTTGTTAATTTGGATTTTGCAGATGTTCGTGCTGTGATGTCTAATGGGGGAGTTTCTTTAATTGGAATGGGAGAAAGTGATACTGAAAAGAGAGCTGTTGATTCAGTTACAAAAGCTATTACAAATCCCTTACTTGATGTTGACATTTCTGGTGCAAAAGGTGCTCTTGTAAATATTATTGGTGGAGCAGACATGACACTTGATGAATGTAAAGAAATAATTGGAACAATTGGAGACAAATTAAGTCCTGATGCGAAAATGATTTGGGGAGCAAAAATTTCTCCTGAGATGGACAAATCAATTAGAGTTTTAATAATTGTTACTGGAGTTAAAAGTTCACAAATTTTAGGCCACAGTGAAAGCATGGATTCTATAAGAAACAGAGAACTCGAAGAAGAATTTGAAATTGAATTTATTAATTAAATTCTTCATTGTCTTCAATTAAACTATTTAAAATTTAATCAAATATTTTAAAAACCCAGACTTCGTATTTTTTGTATGTCACAATTTAAAGCCTTTATGAAAAAATGTAAGAGAGTTTGGCACACTTTGAAAAAACCAACAAAGAAAGAATTTCAAATGACTGCAAAAGTTTCTGCAATTGGTATTGTAATCCTTGGAGCTTTTGGATTTTTAATTTCAATGATTGTTGGATTGTTTTAACTAATCTTTTCTTGATTAAATTTAGTTGTAATTTTTTGTAATCAAAATTAATTATTTATCCAAACATAATTCATAAATCCAATAAAAAATATTTTTTTCGAAGAAAGTATGTTTGAAAAAATTAAAGAGGTCGGGAGAAAAATTATTCTTTATTCTTCAATTGCTGCTCTTGGAATAGTTGGTTGCGACAAAGATGAATTCTCTAATTTAGAAGAGGAAAATCAAATAGGAGAGTTAGAAGAATTATATCCAAATGTTAAAACACTTGGTTCAAATGATTTAACAAATGTTACTACAACAACAATTTCATTTGATGAAGCAAGAGAACTATTAGCAGGAGATGTTGTAGTTGGAGGAATAAGTTCTAAAACACCCAACGGAATTATGAGAAAAATAACTTCTGTTTCTTCGGATAAAAAAACATATCAAACAACAAATGCAACACTTGATGAAATTATACAAAATGATGAAATAAATTTTTCTAAATCTTTTAGCCAAGAGGAGTTTGAGTCTACAAGTACAAACAAATCAATAAAAAAATTGAATGATACAAAAGGATATAATTTTGGTATAGAGTTTAAGAAAATTATTTTTGATGAGGATGGAGACACTTCTACCACAAATGATCAAATTGAAATTAACGGGCACATCTATTTTGATTTAGAAACTTATTCGAAAATTGGGATTAAAGAGAAGAAGATAAATTTTAATTTTAAAACTGAAATTACTGAAGAGTCTAAGCTTGAGGCAATTGCTAGAACAAATTTTGTTGACTTTGAAAAAGAAGTAAAAATTTGGTCTCTTTCTGGAAAACCTTTTTTGGTTCCAGGTTCACCAATTCCTCTTGTTGCAAGACCATTACTTGAATTATATGTTGGTGCAAGTGGACAACTTGAATCTGAAATAAAAACAAGTGTCTCGGATAATTTTTTTATTGAATCAGAAATAAATTATTTTAATGGTTGGACTTATTCGTGTGATTTTGAAAATGAGTTTATTTTTGAAGAACCAGAAACAAGACTCAATGGAAATTTCAGAGCTTATGTTTCTCCAAAATTAAGTTTAATATTTAATGAACTTGTTGGGCCATCAGCAGAAGTTGAGGGTTACCTAGAATTAGATATAGATGCAAATGAAGAACCTTGGTGGGAACTTTACGCTGGCCTCGAGGCTAAACTTGGACTTAAATCTGGATTTATTACAAAATCTTTAGGAGATTATGAAAAAACAGTTTTGGAGAGAAGAGAAAAAATTGCAGAAGCGCAAATTATAGAAAATACTCCTCCCATTGCAAACTTTTATTTTAACCCAGAAGAGGGAACAACTGAAACAACATTTGAATTCACAAATAATTCTACCGACCAAGAACAAGACATTTATACACTTCAAGAAAGATGGGATTTTGAATCTGACGGAGTTTGGGATACTAATTGGACTTTTCCAGAAAAAAAATATAAAAAATTTGAAACCCCGGGGGACAAATATGTTAAATTAGAAGTACGGGACAATGGTGGATTAGTAAATGATATTACAAAGAAAATTTTTGTTGAAGAAGTTGTTGAAACTGAATTAATTGATCCAAGGGACAATCAAAAATATAAAATTATCAAAATAGGAAATCAAACATGGATGCAAGAAAATATGAATTTTAATTCACCTTATGGCTCTTGTTATTATAATAATGACAGTTTAAATTATCACCAATATGGAAAACTTTATAACAGAAGTGGTGCATATGATGCTTGCCCAGCAGGTTGGAGACTTCCAACGAGAGATGATTGGTGTGAATTAATAAGAAATTACTCTTCAGATTATTTGTGTTTTGAAGAAGTTTATTCTTATGAAAATAAGGAAGTTATTGAAGAATTGAAAAATCCAGAAGGGTTTAATTCTATTTTTTCTGGTTGTTCTTGGTATGTTTCTGGAGATGAAGGAAGAAATTTTATGGGCATTGATGAACAAGCAAATTATTGGATTAATGGAAATGATAGTTATGGATTTTATTTTAGAACAATTACTGATGAAGTAATATGGAACAATTCTATTGATGGAGTCTTAGGTTATTCAGTTAGATGTATCAAAAATGAATAAAAAGTTTTATAAACCAAAACTTTCACATTATTATATCTACTTCTTAGATGTTAAGGGGTAGTGGAGACAAAATGATTTTCATTATCAAAGTACAAACAAACAAAGAAGAAAATGCACTTGATTTAATTGCAGATAGAGCAAAGAAGAAGAAAATTGCAATATATTCTATATCAAGAGCCCACGGTGTTAAAGGATATATTTTCTTAGAATCAGAAGGAAGAGACTCTGCTGAAGAAGCTGTTTATAATTTACCTTATGTAAAAGGAATCATTGGTAGAACTATTGAATATGATGAAATCAAAGGAATGGTTGAACCAACAGCGACAACAATTTCAATCCAAGAAGGAGACATCGTCGAGATAATCGGGTCTACTTTGAAAGGAGAGAAAGCGAAAGTTTTAAGAATAGACAAACAGAAAGAAGAAGTAACAGTGAGTTTACTTGGTGCTGTTGTGCCTTTACCTGTTACAATTAAACTTGACAACGTAAAAGTTATAAGAAGAGAAGGAGAAGAAGAATAAAATGAATGTAAAATTAATGGTTGATGGTGGAGCAATGAAACCTGGTCCTGCAGTGAGTCAGAAGCTTGGTCCTGCTGGAGTTAATATTAATGAAGTAATTGCGAAAGTGAATGAAGCAACAAAGAATTTTAAAGGAATGCAAGTTCCAGTTGAAATTACTGTTGACTCTAAAGCAAAAACTTTTGAAGTTGAAGTTTTTTCACCACCAATTTCTGGATTAATCAAAAAAGAAGCTGGAATTCAAACTGGTTCTGGTAACCAAGGAAAAATTAAAGTTGCTAATATGTCAATTGAACAGATTATTAATGTTGCACAAACTAAAATGCCAAACCTTTTATGTAAAGATTTGAAAGCTGCTGTTAAAATTACAGTTGGAAGTTGTGCTAGTTTAGGAATATTAGTAGAAAGTAAATCTGCTCCAGAAGTTGAAACTGATATTGATTCTGGAATGTATGATGAACAAATTAAAAATTGTGTTACTGAAACACCAGAAGAAAAAAGAAAAGAATTAGATCAATACTTTGCAGGAATTAAAGCTAAACAAGATTTAATATTAAAGCAAACTGCTGAAGCTGAAGAATCAGCGAAGAAGAAAAAATAAAAACATATATAATATCACCCTCGCTCTATTAATTAAGATAGGGGGCTGTGGGGTAGCCTGGTAGCCTATGTGGTTTGGGACCACATGACCCCGGTTCAAATCCGGGCAGCCCCATAATAATCAAAAAATAAAATGACAACAAAATCGAAAAAAGCAAAATCTGCCGGAAGATTCGGTGCAAGATATGGAAAGAGAGTTAGAGATAAACTTGTTAAAGTTGAAGTTAAACAAAGAGTTAAACAAAAATGTCCTTTTTGTGAAAGAGAAGGTGCAAAAAGATTATCAAAAGGAGTTTGGGAATGTAGCAAATGTGGAAAGAAGTTTGCTTCAAACACCTATCACTTAGATTAAAATGGTAGAATATAAATGCTTCAAATGCGGACAAAACATTGATTCAAAAGATCTTGATAAAAGATTTGTTTGTCCTAATTGTGGATCTAAAATTTTCTTTAAACCTAGAGTAAAAGTTAAGACAGTAAAAACTGATTAATTTTATTTTGTTTAGCCTTTGAAAGATGAATCAAAAAAAACTTGAACAAATGCAATTCTTAGAACAAAATTTACAAGGAATTTTTATGCAAAAACAAGCATTTCAAATGGAGCTTTCTGAAACTCTTTCTGCAATAAGTGAAATTGAAAAAGCAAAAGATTCTGTTTACAAAGTTATTGGGCAATTAATGATAAAAATATCAAAAGAAAAAATTCTTGAAGAATTAAATTCAAAAGAGAAATTGATAAACACAAGACTTAATTCCTTACAAAACCAGGAAGAAAAAATTCAAGAACAAATTCACAACATTCGTGAAGAGTTGATTTCTAAAAAGTAACTTTGTCGAGAATTGTTGCAAAAAATCTACGAAATATTTATAAAGAAATTAAAAGTAAATTTATTATGGTATTTAAAAAAATCAGAAAAGCATTTTCAGGTTCGTCACAAGATGAATTTTTAGAGGATGATTATTTAGAAATTGATTTAGAAAAAGAAAAGAAAGACAACAAAATTCTTGTTAAACTATTTGTATTAAATAGCTATGAAGATTCAAACACTGTTTTGAATGTATTAAGAGAAGGATACACAATTGCAGTTATTGATATTAGACCTTTGAAGAAAAAGGATCCAATTGAATTAAAGAGAGCAATTTCAAAAATTAAAAAGACTGTTGATGCAATGGAAGGAAGTATTGCTGGGTTTGGAGAAAGCACAGTTATTGTGACTCCATCATTTGCAAAGATTGATAAGGAAATAGCTAAACCAACTCCCGATCAAAAAAAGTCTTTTGAAGATTTCTAATTTTCTAAAGGTTTAAAATCTTAGATAAATATTACTTTTTATGAAAACATTGTTTGTTAATGCATTAATAAAAAAAGAACCCGATTATGGAAAAATAGTTTTAGCTATTAATTCACTTAATGAAAATAATTTTGCAATTTGCTATTCTAATCAATTTAGTGACATTGCAAATGAAGTTTCAAAAAGAGTTGAGAAAAAGATAGTTGAGAAAATGCAGGTTTTGGGTTGTAGTAATCCTAAATTTTCAAAAGAAACTGAGGCAATCCTATTTTTTGGTGAAGGAAAATTTCATTCTGTTTCCTTGGCATATGAATCTAAACTCCCAACTTATATTATTACACAATCAAGTGTTGAAGAAGTTTCTAAGGATGAAATTGAAAAAATGCAGAAAAAAGAGAAGGGTGCACTTTTGAAATATTTAATGAGTGAGAAAATAGGAATTTTGGTTACTACAAAACCTGGCCAGAATAGATTAAAGAGGGCTCTTGAATTCAAAAATAAACTCAAAGAGAAAAAAGGTTACATATTTATTGCAAATGATATAAATACACAAGAATTTGAAAATTTTGATGTTGATTCTTTTGTTAATACAGCTTGCCCAAGAATGGATTTGAATAAAGGTTCTATTATTAATTTAGATAAAATACCAAAAGAAGTTATAAAATAATTATACTTTTGCTATACTAAATACCGTTTTTACTGAAACAATAATTGTTGCTGGAACAAATAAGGCTAACAATGCAGAGAAAGTTGAAACTACTGTGTCACCAATTCCAATTCCAATTAATGAACCTGTTACACTTTCCATCCCAAACTTACTCACAACTACTAATATTGCTCCTGCGATTAGGAATGTTTGTGAATCTTTTCCTTCTACATTAATTGTTGAACCTACAACTATTCCCAGAAGTACTAATATAGCATAAATCTGTTTACTGTATCTTGCTACAAAATCTATTGGTAAAAAAGAAGGAGTTGTCACTCCAATTATAACCGCCAAGACCACTCCAATCAAAAAGGCCCATGCGCCAACAGAATTCTCTTTAGATTTCAAAACCATTTTTATCGAATATAAAACGAACACTTTATATATAAACTTTTCTTAGAAAAGATATTACTAGATTACAGAAAACTTTATAAACTATAGTAACTCTGGAATGGTAAATCAAATGAAAAAGACATTAACAATTTTCGCAGCAAGTGTTTTTGCTATCGTTATGTTTCTTAGTTTAGCTAGTGCTGATATGACTAATGTAACAGTTACAGGATTCCCTTCTAGTAAATTAGATCAAGTGAATGGGAGTTTTGTTTTAACATTTAATAATACTAATGATACAGCAAGAACTGTGAATTTGACTATTCCTTCAATTGGAGAGGGAGATGCTGATTCAATGATTATTTTTTCAATTGAAGGTAGCGAAACAAGCAAAAATATATTAATTGGTCCAGAATCAAATGAAACTGTTACTGTTAATTATAATATTGGAGAAAATTTTAATTTTGATTTAGGAACTGTTTATTCTACAAAATATTTTTTGGATGGTACAGAAAAAGGAACTCTAACTTTCAAAGATACAGAATTTTGTGAATACGGAAATAAAGATAATAATTTAGAAATATATAAATTTGACATAAAAAATCTTGGTGATGGAGATGATAACACTTGGGAACTTTTGGATGATATTGAAATCTCTGTAGAAGTTAAGAATAAAGATGATGAATCTATTTCAGATGTTGAAGTGCAAATTAAAATTATTAATGAAGAAGGAGAAGATGTTACTAATGATTTTACTGATGATGATGTTTATGATATTGGAAAAATATATTATAGCGAAAGAGATACAGCAACATTTGATTTAAATGTTAATCCAAAGGACATAGAGGAAGGATATTATAAAATTTATGTTAAAGTTTATGAAGATGGAAATGAAGAAGAAAATTGTGATTATGTTGATACTGATTTAAGTACAAATGATAGATATTATGAAGTTGAAGTTAAAGAAAATTCTAATGAAGTAAAAATTACAAATTTGGAAATGCCTGAAACATCTGAATGTGAAGAGTTTGTAACTGTTTATTTTGATTTATATAATTTTATAGCAGATAATGAAGATATGAGAGTTAATTTATACAGTTCCCAATTAGGCATTGATGAGTATTCTGAGATTTTTAATCTTGACAAAGGAGATTATGAATCTTTAGATTTTCAATTTAAAGTACCTTCCGATTTATCAGAAAAAACTTATGAAATAAAAATTATAACAGAATATAATTATCGTGAAAAGGAAGATTATTTCAAAAGCGAAACTGGTGATGCGGGGAGTTTATCTTTAGTTGTTTCTGGAAACTGTAAGATAATCAAACCAAGTGTTTCAGCTGAACTTACTACTGAAGCAAAAGTTGGGCAAGAAATGATTGTTACTGGATTAATTACAAATTTAGAAAATAAAGCTGTAACATACACAATTAGTGCTGAAGGACACGAATCATGGGCTAAGCTTACTGAAGTTAAACCTGAAGTTATGTCTTTAGCTCAAGGTGAAACAAAAGAAGTTTCATTCAAGTTCATACCTAATAAAGAAAGTGAAGGAGACGAAAAGTTCACTTTCAATATGGTTATTAGTTCACAAGGAAAAATAATTACAACTCAACCAGTTGCTGTAACAGTTGAAGCTGGTTCAATTAATTTCAAGGATTTGTTAACAAAAGAAAGACTTCAAATTGCAGGAATTATTTTACTTAACCTTCTTTTAGTTGTATCAATTATTATTGTTGCAAGAAAAATTTTAAGAAAAAAGTAAGTTATCAATACTTATTTAAATGATTTTTATCTTTTACTCTGATGAAATGGGAGGATAAAAAGATTAAATCTATCTTGATTAGATATTTAATTTTAGCTCTTATTGCAATTCCAGGACTTGATATTTTTTATTTTTTATTTCTTCCTCTAACAAAATATCCTGTTTATTTTGGATTAAAATTGTTTTACAGTCCAGTTTTATTAAATAATGTTATATTTATTGGTTCAAGATCTATTGAAATAATTGGGGCTTGTGTTGCTGGTTCTGCTTACTTCTTTTTATTAATCCTTAATTTATCTATTCCAAACATAGAATTAAAGAAAAGGCTTAAAATAATCTTATCTTCTTTTTCAATTTTACTTGGAATTAATATAATAAGAATATATTTATTGAGTTTAATGTATTTGCATGGCTCAAGCTTATTTGATATAACTCATAAAATCTTTTGGTACTTGGGGAGCACAATATTTATTGTTCTTATTTGGTTCTTGAATGTTTGGATGTTTAAGATAAAAGAAATACCTTTCTATTCAGATTTAAAATTCATGTATAAAATTTCTAGTTTAAAGAAATAAATTTATTGTAAATCTCTGTATTTTACAAACATTTCTGTAATTATTTTTTCAGTTGCTGGAAGAATTTCACATTTATCATCGTTTCCTTGAATTACAATTTCGTAACAGTTTGGTCCGATTTCTTTTATTTCTGTTTTGTCACCATAAACTAATTTGAAAAGATTATATCTTCCATATTCATCACATGTTGCATTTGGATCATAAATTAATTTCATTCCCATCTTTTGAAATATTCTTTGAAAATTTGGCATGGCAATTACTCCATCTCCTTCACAATCAAAAGTTCCCTCTCCATAAAAATATGCATTTAATTTCATTAAATTAAAATTATCTAAACTATCAAAAGGAATATTTTTTAGTTTTTTTGGATTTGTTCTTATTCTAAATCCAAAAAGAGTATCTGTTCCATCATTTGGTTCTAACAATGTTGTTGTTTCATAAAAAATTAAAGCATCGCTTCCTTCTCCATATTGAACGGCCTTAAATTCAATTCCCTTGTAATCCAAGTAAATTTGCGATTGTGTGTAGTAATATCCAAAAATAATTAATAGAATAATTGCTGAAAGACTAATTAAAAATATTTTTAACAATTTGTTTTCTTCTTTTTTTTGATTTTTATCTTCAACAGGAACTTCTTCAACTCCTTTTGTTTTTACAATTTTTTCTTTTCCAGTTTTTCCAACTTCAAAAATTTCTGTTACTTCCTCTTTTTTCTTAGGTATTTTTTTCTTTGCCATTTTATTTATAATTTATACTGATTTATTAATTTATTCCAAGCACTTTTAATGTGAATAAATCAACTAATTTTGATATTTCCTCAGTTGTTCCTTCGATAAAAACACAATTATCCTTTTCATAAATTTTGTTATCTTCTTTTTCACGAATAATTATCATATTTTCTGTACAATTTTTTATTGGTAAATTGTCATCAAGGCAATCATTTTCGTTTTCACATGCAAATTGAATCCGTTCTGGGTAGCCGAAAATGTTTTGATAAATTTGTTGTGAATAAGTATAACTATATGAATCTAGGTAAAGTGGGAGGCCAACATAATTAGCCAATGTTTTTGAAAAATTTATGTCATATTTTAATTCCCCAAGGTCATTTGGATTATTTGTTAAATAGAAAGAATGATTTCCTATTCCAAGTAAATAAACATTTCCTTGTGCTTCAAGGGGAAATCCCTTGTAAGTTAATTTCTCTGAATTATTTGAAGTGTCAAAAGAGTTTACAATTATTCCGAAAACAGAACCGAACATAACTATAACTAAAACTGCTCCAATAAGGTAATTATTTTTTCTTTGTTTTTTCCTTTCATCTTCTTTGGAACTTAGTTTCTTTATCATAAATCAAAAAAGAATTATCCATATAAAAAGCTTATCACAATTAGAATTAAAGTATTCTTCTAGTTATTCTTCTAAAAACATAAGTTAAAACCAAGAAAGCAACTGCAAAAGACGATAAAATTAATATTTCATTTAGCAAGCTTGAATAATTTAGTCCAAAAAGAATTGTCTTTTTTAGAGCTATGTCAGTTACAACAAGAGGATTAAACATTGCAAACTTCTTTAAGTTTCCAGAAATATTTTCCAAAGGTAAAATAATGTTTGAGAAAAACATTAGTAGAGCTGAAATTAAAACAGA
>JAACWB010000025.1 GCA_009992215.1 archaeon | reverse complement strand
TGTATTTCTTTTGCTTTTTTTAATACAATTTCTTCTTTTCCTTTGAATAAAAGTGGAATTATTACTAATTTATTTTCTGCTACTTTTGGTGGAAGAACTAATCCAGCGTCGTCTGAATGTGTCATTACAAGTCCACCAATTAAACGAGTTGAAAGTCCCCATGAGTTTTGAAATGGTGTGTGTTCTTGTTCATCTTTTCCTAAGAAATTTATTTTAAATGCTTTAGCAAATCCGTTTCCCAAATTGTGGCTTGTTCCGCATTGGAGTGCTTTACCGTCTGGCATAAATCCTTCAATTGTGTAAGTATGAACAGCTCCTGCGAATTTTTCTTTATCGGACTTTTTTCCAACTAAAACTGGCATAGCCAAAAGATTTTCTGCTAGTTTGGCGTATCTTTTTATGATTTCAATTGTTTCTTTTTCACATTCTTTTTCTGTCTCATAAACATTATGTCCTTCTTGCCATAAAAATTCACGAGAACGCAAAAATAATTTTGTTGCTTTTGTTTCCCAACGAACAACATTACACCATTGATTAATTTTTAGAGGCAAGTCCCTATGTGAATGAATCCACCTAGAATATGAATCATACATTATTGTTTCTGAAGTTGGACGAATTGCAAGTCTTTCTCCTTCTCCTGTAAGTTCTTTATCAATCCATGCAACTTCTGGAGAAAAACCTTGTGCGTGTTCTGCTTCTTTTTTGAAAAATGATTCTGGGATGAAAATAGGAAAATATGCATTTTTTACTCCGAGTGGTTTATTTATTGTTTTTTCAAAATGTTCTTTTATTTTTTCCCAAATCGCGTAACCTCTTGGTCGAATTACCATGCAACCTTTTACAGTTGAGAATTCTACTAGCTCTGACTTTAGACAAACTTGTTCATACCAATCTGACATGTTTTCTTCTTTTTTTACAGTTATTCCAATATCTTTGTTTTCAGCCATAACTAGAATAACAAGTCGGGGTTTTTATTTATTTTGGGTTGATTTTTTGTAAATTTCTTCGTGATTATACGTGCCCAAATTTTTTAAAACACGCCCACCCGCCCTAATTGCGAAGAAATTTTTATTTAATTAATAAGAACAAATCAGAAAATTATTTATTTTATTTATTTTGGGTTGATTTTTTAAATTCAAAAGTATTATTTTATCTATGAATAAACTAGGACAAGTGACACTCTTTGTAATTATTGCAATAATAATTGTAGCTTCAACATCTGCATATTTTATTTTTAGAAAATCAAGTAGTTCTGTTTTAGGAGAAAAAGGTAGCACAAGCGGATTTGAGTCAGTTAAAGGTTTTGTTGATTCTTGCATTGATAATGTAACTGAAGATGTTGTTTATATGGTTGGAGTTGGAGGAGGGAAATATTATCCTCCAGTTGATTCAGACGAATATGGATATACGTATCATTATAATTCTGGAAATAGTACTTTTCCTACAAAAACAGAAATTGAAGATGAAATTTCAATAAATACAATTGCAAAATTAATTTATTGTGTTAATGATTTTGAAAATTTTAAAGATATTAATATTACTTCTGGAACAATTGAAGTTAATACAAATATTTTAGAAGATGAAGTTGAAATAGAAGTTATTTATCCTTTAATTTTAAGCAAGGGAAACGTGACTGTAACCCTAAGGGATTTTGACAAAAGAATTATTCCTGTTAAATTTGGAAAAATGTATTCTGTAATGGGTGAATTAATCAATGAAAATTATTATTCAACTGAAGGAATTTGTATTAGTTGTTTAGTTGATTTGGCTTATGAAAATGGATTAAACTTTGAAACATATAATTATAATGGAAATGATTTATTCGTTTTAAGTGATTTAGAAGAAGTAAATAAAGATAAACCTTTTAGATTTATTTTTGTAAATAGAGGAATAGAAAATGAAATATAAATTTTTATTTTTGGGAATTGTACTCCTTGTAGGAATTTTATCTTTTGTAATTTCTGAAGAGGCTACTCCTGAAGTTTTAGATATAGGATTACTTGAAAATCTTAATTTTAATTTAAGTGGTTCTGGAATTGATTATGCTTTGACTGAGACTAGTAGCAGGAAAGATACATTAGTAAATTTTAAAGAAGAGAATTCTTTTTTACAAGTGGGAAATAATAAATTAGAAAACATTGTTTCTTCGAGTGAAGGATTTGATTCTTTTGTTAAATTAGACAAGGATGGAAAAATTATTGAAGCGGATTTTATGACTGGAAGTAAAGAAGGGAGTTACACAATTAATGGTGTTGAATACAAACTTCCTCCAAATTCAAGATTTTATTTTGATGGAAAGGAAAAAATTTTGGAGTTTAAGGAAGGAAGTCAACTAAAGAGTTTTCCTGTGAATAAAGAAGGAACTGGTTCATCGGTTAAATTGTTTGGAGAAAATTATAAACTTCCTGATGGGAGCACAGTTAGTGAAGGGACTTTGTTTTATGAAAATGGAGTTTTGTATGTTCAAGGAGGAGAATCTGCAATAATTAATAGTGTTGAAATTTTAAGTTATGATAAATTACCAATTTACCTTGACGGTCAAAAACATTCTAGTGTTTTAAATTATGTTTCTTTCGGAGGTAATGAAGTTTACCTTGCTGGAAACAATAATGTTGGTGAAGTAACTTTTCTATCGGGAAATAAATATTTTCCTAATATGGCGGCGGATGCAAATGTTAAAATGTCTCTTATAGAAGATGGATCTGAAATTCATTTGATAAAATATTCTACAAAGGATTTTCCAAATATTTATGCTGAAGGAGGATATAATATTCAATCAGGACAAATGTCTTTAACTTCAAAAAATGATAAATTATATTATAGCCCATTAGATACTTCTACTTCTTCTTCGGCAGAAATGGATATTTTTACTTCTTCTGGTGAATACAAAAAAACAATTCTCGTTGGAGACAATTCGAATTTTAAATGTTTTGTTGGGGAGGGTGTTTCAAATGACGCTTACCTTGATGCAAGAAAAGATTTAGATGAAGATTTAACTTTTAGAAAAAATTCTTTTCAGGGTGAAAAATATAAAAAAGAAATTTTAGCGTATGTGAAACAAATGGAAGAACCTGAAAATATTTTAAGGGAAGCATTGTTTAACAAAAAGGGATGTTCATTTTTGGAGACGAAATCTTTTAGCACAAATGAGGAGATTGATAAATATGCAAGCACAGTTACACAAAATTGTTTTTTGACAAGAAATGAAATTAAGAGTTTACTTTCAAATACAAAATATTTAAATTATCTTGAGATAAAAGATGCTTATTCTGAAGCTGAAGGAGTTATTTTTTCTCGGGTTGGAACAAAAGAAACTGAAGAAGAATATTGGGGAATAAGAAATGCATTTTATATTTATCCTAAAGGAAATTAATAATTGATTAAAGTTTCATTATAAAGTTCTTCGTAGATTAAATTTGTCCCTTCTTTAATTTTATTTGATTCAAGTGCAAAACCTATCCCTTCAGAATCAACGAGTTTAAAATTATTCATTCCAATTACTTCTCCTTTTTTATCAATTAATGGGCCCCCTGAATTTCCTTGATTTAATTCAGCATTCGTTTGTATGTAAGCAGAAATTCCATTGAATCCAACACGGTTTATACCTGAAACAATTCCGTCTGTAACTGAAAAGGAAAATCCTTCGGGTGTCCCAATTGCAATTACTTTTTCACCAATTTGAACATTGTCAGAATTAGCTAATTTTAGGGGAGTTGTTTCTTTTTCTATTTTTAATAATGCTAAATCTAATTCTTTTATATATCCGTAATATTCTACCAAATAAATTTTGTCGTCGTAAGTTATTGCTTGAATGATGTTTGATAATTCACTGTTTTCATTTGCTAAAATGTGTGCATTTGTTACAATGAAACCATTTTCACTTATGAAAAATCCTGTCCCTTGCATGTAAAGTGTTCTTATGATTACAATTGAATTTAGAGAGTCTTCAATTATTCCAGAAAAGTCTCCTTCTTTTTCAACTTTTAATTCATTAAGTTGTTGACTTGTTTTTTCAATATTTTGATTTAATATTGTTTTTGAATTTATGAAATTTATTGCAAGTTCATTTATTTTATCATTTGTTTTTTCTTCTAAATCGTTTATTTTATTTTTGAGTGCATTGTTTTCTATTGTTTGTTTTACAATTATTCCGTTTATTAAAAATGTCATAACGACCATAAAAATGACGACAATTGTTCCAAAACTTCCAAGAAATATTTTGTGATGTCTTTTCATGTTCTTTGAAGTAAAAATAATTATTTAGGAAGAAGGGCGAATATGTTTAGGTATACGAAAGATGAAAATTTCTTCGTTATAATATTTCAAACACCCAACTCGAACAGTGTGAATTCGGCTTCGCATTAATTGAATTCAACTGATTCTCGCCCTTTTGGAATGCCCACCCTATTTACGAAGAAATTTTCTTGTATAGTTAAGGAGGAAGAAAGTAAGTAGCCGAAAGTTGGAAGTGAAAGGGGCGAATATGTTTAGTAAATTGTGATTAGAAAAAGATTTAAACAAGAAAATATCTAAATTCTTGTGGGCTTGTAGTTTAGGCACGAAAAATATGGATTTTTTGTACCAAAGCTGAAATTTTTAATTCCAGCTTTATGGATGGGTCCATTTCCCAAATTTGGGCTTGTAGTTTAATGGATAGAATAACAGGTTTCGGCCCTGTTGATTCGGGTTCGAATCCCGGCAAGCCCTTATTTTTAGAAAAATTTTATAAGTGTATATTACATTCTTTTTACATGGAAAAGAGGGGGAGCATATTATTAGTTTTATTATTTAGTTTAGTATTTGTTAGTTCTCTTGGTTTTAATTTTTTGAGTCCTTCTTCTGAAATTAATACGAACAATACTGAAGTTACCCTAAATTTTTTTAATGTTACAAATTTATTTGATTTAGTTTTTAGTTGGGATAAAGCTAATTACAGTATTTATGACGGAAGTTTGATTTTGATGATGGATTTTAATAATAATTCTAATTTAGGTGAAAATGATTCAGTTGTCGTGGATTTAAGTCGTTACGGGCACAATGGAAGTGTTTTAGGTGGTGCAAGTTATGTTTCTTCTGGAAAATACGGCGGAGCGTATAATTTTAGCGAGGGTGAAGGAATTAATATTTCAGCTTCAGAGGATTTTAATGTTGATGAGTTTACAATCAGTATGTGGATTAAGAA
>JAACWB010000030.1 GCA_009992215.1 archaeon | reverse complement strand
AATAACAAAAGAAAAAAAGAATGCTTTATTTTCAAGGAATGAAGTTGAAGTTTTGGTTAGAAGAGATATTACTCCTAGTCAAGCTGAAGCAAGAAAAATCATTTGTGAGAAATTTTCTTGTGATGAAAAGTTAATTAGAATTAAAAATATTTTATCTAGATTTGGATCAAAAGAATTTTTAATTTCGGCTTTTATTTATGATTCGAAGGAATCTTTTGATAAAATTGTAAAAAGAACTAAACAAGAAATTGAAGCTGAGAAAAAGGCTATTGAAGAACAAAGAAAAGCTGAAGCTGAAAGAAAGAAAGCTGAAGCAGAAGCTAAATTAGCAGCTGAATCAACTGAAGAGGTACAATCAGAATAAAATGGCAAAGAAGAAAATAATAAAGAAAGGTAAGAAACCACATAAAAATAAACCAACAAGTAAGAAATATACTAAGTATAAAATTGATGGTGATGTTGCAACAAGAGAAAGATATTGTCCTAGGTGTGGTCCGGGAGTCTTTTTAATGGTTGCAAAAGATAGAGTTTACTGTGGTAAGTGCCATTATGCTGAATTCAAAGGCAAATCTGAATAATTTTGTTTCTTTTCGATTATTTTTAAATATTGATTTTTTTGATATAAAATTTGTAGAAAAATTATTTATTATTAGAATAAAATACTTGAATTTTTTATAATTCACTCTAGTCCCTAATTTTCTCGTTGGAAAATCTACGGAAAATTTCTTTTCAAAGAAAAGAAATTTAGGGGAAAACCTAGGAGATTCTTTAAGTTCTCAATTAGATAACTCAAAGCCTCTCCCGGGTAAAAGAGGTGATACTATTCTATAGTGGTTTTAGTTTTTAAACTTTTCGTTGGTGTTGTAATTTTGAAATGACAAATGAATTCTAATAAATAATTTTAGGGGAAAACCTAGGAGATTCTTTAAGTTCTCAATTAGATAACTCAAAGCCTCTCCCGGGTAAAAGAGGTGATAATATTGATGTATATACTATACTATATAAATGTTTCTTTGATGTTACTCTTCAAAAATGACAAGAACTTTTATTTTTGGAGTAGTCAATGGTAGTTGTTACTTTTGGATTATTTATTTAATCTTTAATTTTATAAGTCTTGAAAGCTTTAATTTTACATGGAAGAGGAAAATTCTAAGGAAAATAAGGTTAATTACAGTCAAGAACAGGTTCAAGATATTTTGTTTAAAGGAGAAATTAGTTGGAAGGAAATTATTTTTGATTTGATTAATACAGAACAATTAGATCCTTGGGATATTGATATTAGTGTTTTAACAGATAGGTTTTTAGAGAAAATTGAGGAGTATGAAAATTTAGATTTTTTTATTTCTAGTCAGGTTCTTCTTGCGGCTTCACTTTTGTTGAGGATTAAGTCTGAGCTTTTACTTAGCAAATATATGAGGGGAATTGATGAAATCTTATTTGGAGAGGAGAAGGATTCTAAGAAGCGACTTTTTGAAAGAATAGAATTAGATGAAGATATACCTGAACTTATCCCTAAGAGCCCAATGCCGCGTTATAGGAGAGTTACTTTAAATGAGTTGATTGAATCTTTGAATAAGGCAATTATTACTGAAAATAGGCGTATTAAAAAAACAATTGTTAATCAAAATGCTTTACGTGAGACGGGAATTAGCTTACCAAAAAGAAAATTTAATATTGCAAATAAATTGAAGTCTATTCATGGTAGATTAATTGCACATTTTGATGCAAATAAATCCCATAAAAAAATTCCATATTCCAGTTTTATTGGTAATGAAAAAGAAGAGCGGGCGCTTTCATTTTATCCTCTTCTTCAGTTAGAAATGAATGATAAAATTTGGTTAGAGCAAGAATCTTCATTTGATGAAATTCATATTTGGATGAAAAAAGTTTATTTGAAATATAATCCTCATTTATTTGATGATTTGATTGATTCAACTAGTGAACTTTCTATTGAAGAACTTAAGCGACTTGAAGAAGTTGAGAAGTTTGATGACTTAATTGATGAGGAATAATAATATTTATAATTATATTTTCTATCTTAATTTATGAATATTTATGAAAAATTTAATAATAATTTTGAAGATGTTAGAAAATTTGATTGGAAGGAAGAATGGGAAATTTTAATAGGGATTGAAAAACCAATAGATTTTACAAAAAAATTAGTAAATGTTGATAATTTGGAGAAATATATTCCTGCAAAGCATTTGACAAATAATTTTACGGGTTTTGTTAGTTTGAGTAAAGATAAAATATTAATAAATGGTAGCGAGGAGATGGTGGAATATATGTATCTTGAAAAAGGTAAAATTAAATATTTTCAGTGTCATGAAGGGGGGGAAAATTTATATTCAAAAAAATTTAAATTTTATTCTGATAATTTTTGTTTGCATAAAGGTTATTCAAGTAATAATCAAGGAAAATTAACTTATATACACAGAGATTCCAGATTTAAATTGAATAATTTTAATATAGAATATTTTAGATTTTGTAAGGAAAAAGCATCTATTTATTTGGCAAAAAATCATGAATCCTTCTTTTCATTTGATGTTGATGAATTTGTCGCAGATAATTTGAAAGAAGATATTTTTTTAAATTATAATAAATTTTTTAATTATTTTAAACTTTGCAAAGGGGATCTTTTTGGCAAGAAAGAATATTTTGGTAAAAACTTTTTACTCGAAGAGGCGATTTGCATTTTAAATGGTTCTGAAAACAAATAAAAACCAAAAAATCTTATTCGATTTATGGTAAAGAAATTAGCGAGTTTATTTTCAGGTGGAAAAGATTCTGTTTATGCGACGTATCTTGCAAAGAAGCAAGATTATGAAGTAGCTTGTCTTATTTCAATTTTTTCTGAAAATAAAGAGAGTTATATGTTTCATACACCTTCTATTGAAAAAACTATTAAGCAAGCAGAAGTTATGAATATTTCTTTGATTGTTGAGAAAACCAAGGGAGAAAAAGAAATTGAACTTGAAGATTTGAAGAGAGCCATTCTTCGCGCAAAGGAAGAATACGGAGTTGAAGGAATTATTACTGGAGCAATACAATCAGTTTATCAAGCATCTAGAATTCAGGAAATTTGTTTTGAATTAGATTTAGAATGTTTTAATCCTCTTTGGCAAAAGGATGAAAGTGAATATTTGGATGAGTTAATTGAAACTGGTTTCAAAGTTATTTTGGTTGGAGTTTTTGCTTATCCTTTTGATAAGTCCTGGCTTCTAAGAGAAATTGATAAAACTTTTATTTCTGAAGCTCGGGAATTAAATAAAAAATATAAAATTCATGTCGCTGGTGAAGGAGGGGAATTTGAAACATTTGTTGTTAATTGTCCTTTATACAAGAGAGAATTAAAAGTTATTTCAAGTGAAATAAAAGAAGAAGGAGAATATTCTTTTCGTGCGGAGATTGAAGTAAATTAATATAATAATCCTTAAATATTGTAAATTAATATCTTTTTTATGAATAATTTAATCTGGGAGGATTTTGGTAAAAAATTAAATGAGCCTTCTGTTTTGGGATTTAAGTCTGAATGGAGTGATTTAAAAAAATTAAAGGATGAAAAGTTTGTTGATTTTGCTTTATGGTATATGAATGATTTTGGTTCTAATAATGATTTTTCTTTTTATAGTAAAAATTTGAAAACAGATTTTAGTGGTTTTGTCAAAATTCCAGATGGTATGTTGTTTGGCTCTGAACATACTTCTTTTGATTATCTTTATATAAAATCTGGAGAGATTAAGTATCTTCAAAGAAGAAAACTTTCTCGTGATTATATTATGAATGATTCTATTTTTTTTGATAAGGGGTTTTCTATTAATCGAGAATATTCGCAAAAAATAGATAATGAATCTGCACTTGCACATATGAATAGAATTTTACCCGTTAACGAGCATTCAGAAGAGATTTCTTTGTCTAAAGTTTTTCGTCTTGGAAGTTTTAATTGGGGCGATTTAAAATTAAAATATCAGGAATTATGTCTGAATGAAGCAAATGTATTTATTCAAGGGAAAGGAGATTTTTGTGCATTTTTAAAATTTAATCTTGAAAGTGAATTAAAATATTCTGAATTTGTCTCAATTGCAAATGAAAATATTTTGTCTTTTCAAAATAAAGAAGAATTTTTGAAATTGTTTGGTGATGAAAAAATTACTAATCTTCGTTTAGGTTATAGTACTTTCTCTTCTGATTTAACTTTGAGAAAAGCATTAGATATGAAAGAATAATTATTTTTATATACTTTGGTTTAAGTTATTTTTTATGGGTTTGGAAGAATTGACTAGCATTAAAGCAGATGCAATTATGGATTTTTTATCAAATTCTCCTAATCCAAAATCGTTTGATGTTGTTGGATGGGATAAGTTAAAAAATAATGAAAAATTTATTGATTATGAAAGACTGTATAATTCAATTTTTAATAAAAATTCTATAATTCCAGAAGATTATTCTCGTGATTATGAAGGTTTTGTAATTCATAAAGATGAAAAAAATTTATTTGATTGTTCTTATATTGTAGGAGATAAAACTAAATTTTCTCAGAATATTAAATTTGTTGATAAAAAAAATATTTATATAAATAATTTTTATATTAAAGATGATTTTACTATTAGAAAATATTATTCTTCAGATTTAAATTTATTAAAATTAAATCGTAATTTTTCATTTTATGATGTTGAGATGATTAGAGACGGGTTTTCAACTGGCAGATTAAATCTTCCTAGATTGAATGCAATTTGGAGAGAAAAAACTTTATATCGTGATAAAGAAAGTTTGGAATTTTATCAGGATTTTGATAATGTTTCTTTCACATATAGTAAGGGAGCAAATTTTGTAGTTACTTTTTTGAAATCAAAAGAAAATCAAAGAAATTATACTTTGTATCTTTTTGATGATTTAGAAAAAGATTTAGCAAAAGGTGGAGATTTGTTTAATTCTTTTGATAATTTGATTTCTTTTTTAGAAATTTTGCCTGTTGATTCTAGTTCAATTATTGAGGGAAAAACTACAAATGCCTTGAAAAAAATGCATTTTGGTGACGCTGTTAATTATATTCTCAAAAGAAAGTAGTAACAGAAAATATATTTTTGAGTATTATAGTTATTTATTAAGGGAATTGTTTTAATTAGTTTACATGAATATTGTTCGTGCAAAAAGTGGTGACTATCGGGAGATTTCCTTGCTTCGTCATTTGGCTATTCAAGGAGTAAGTTCTAGTGAATATTCTAGTGTTTTACTTGCTAGTAATTCTCCTGAAGGAGTTTTAGAAGAACTTGAAGAAGAAACAGTTTTCGCTCTAATTGATGGAGATAAATTTGTTGCAACGGTTTCACTTGATGGAAATCAAATAAGTGGGCTTTATGTTCATAGAGATTATTCTGGAAAAGGAATTGGAAAAAAACTTTTAAATTATATAGAAGGATATTGTAAAAAAGAAGGAGTAGGGGAGGTTTACCTTTATTCTACGAAGGATTCTTTTCCTTTTTATTATAAAAATGGATATCAACCGGTTGAACTTGCTTATTCTTTTAACACAAAGAAACCCCTTGTTTTTATTCGGATGAAAAAAACACTGTAAAAAGATTTAATTAGGGATAGTTCGTTATTTTTTTATGATATTAGTCATTAATGTCTGTAAAGAACAACTTCATTATTATGAATTTGTAGGACCAATTCTTAAGGTCTTGAAAAATATGAGTCAAGATTATTTTGTATGTAATTATGATGAAGTGTGTCCAGCGTATCTTAACAAGGCAGAAAAAATTATTATTTGTGGAACCAGTCTTTATGATAATGAATATTTAGAAGACATTTCAAAATTCAAATGGATATGGGAATTTAATCGCCCGGTTTTTGGAATTTGTGCTGGTTCACAGATTATTCAATTAATTTTTGGAGGAAAGATTGAGAAAGTAAAAGAAGTGGGTTCAGTGGATATTGAATTTGAAAAACCTTTTTTGGGTGCAATTGGAAAAAGAAAAGTTTATTCTCTTCATCAAAATTCTATTTTGTCAAGTGATTTTGATGTTTATGCAAGGTCAGAGTTGTGTCCTCATGCAGTTAAACATAAAGTGAAACCAATTTATGGAACGCTTTTTCATCCTGAGGTATACAACCAAGACATTATCGAAAACTTTTGTCGTTTGTAATTTTTATTGATTAATACTTCGTTATTTCATTTCTCGTGTAACGCTGCTACACAACGAAATAAAATGCCTCGTCTAAATCTAATAAAAATTAAAACGAGCGGTTTTATCTTTTTAGAACAATAATAGTTTTAAATCATTTATTGGTTTAACATTTATGGAAATTATTACTCCTCTTGATAAAATTCAAAACCCATTACGTGCAGCAATTTTCGATATGGATGGTGTTACCTTGAATTCTATGGAATTTCATTATAACTGGCAGAAATCAATTTATGAAAAAATTGGAGATAAATCCAAATCTTTTGGACCATATACAGATGAATGGATGGATAATTATAATAAGATTTATGCAGAACAAGGAATGCCAGCATTATATAACTTAATTTCTCACGTAGGTTTTGATAAAAATGAGGCAAAGATTTGGAAATTATATAATGAATATTGCCAGGAAAATCCTTTAAGTACAGTTAAAGTTGATGGTGTCGATATGGCTAATGTTATTTCTGAGGTTTACAATCGTGGAGTTGTTACTCCAAATCGTATGACTCGTCTAAGGCTTGGAATTAACACTACTAAAGGGCGTATGAGCCTAGACAAAATATTAAATAAAGTAAATCTTGATGGTTGTTTTGATACTATTATTACTTATGATGATATTTTGAAGGTTCTTGTTAATGGGAAGGCTAAGCAGGAAGTAATTGATTATGATAATATAGAGATGTTAACAAAACTTGTTCCAAGTGATGTTAAACATTATATTGAAAAACCAAATAGTTTATCTGCTATGTTAGCAATTAATGGTCTTGGAGTTCATCCAAGTGAAGTTATTGCTTTTGAAGATACAGCTAATGGTATTTATGCTTACAAAAATATCTTGGTTGCACCACGTCCAGCAGATGCATATGTTGTTGGAGTTACTTGGGGTTTTGTCAAGGATAAACAAAAATTAATTAACGCTGGTGCTGATGCAATTATGGAACATCCAAAAGAGATAATTCCTTTTTTAGAAATGCTTGGTGCGTTTAAATAGAAAATATTATTCAAGTTTTATCTTTTTATTCTTTTGAACTGTAATTGTAATTTCTTTACCCGTTAACATATTTTTTATTTTGAATTTTTTTTCTTCAACTTCTTTTTTACCAACGAAGATTACTTTTTTTATTCCGTATGTGTTTGCATATTCAAGGGCTTTACTTGGTTTACCAAAAAAGACTGAGGCGTTTTTTCCTTGTTTTCTTAGTTGTTTACTTATTTCAATTGCTTTTTTGTCTTCGTTTAGGGAGACAATTAATATTTTTTCTATGTCAATTATTATATTTGAAACTGCCATTAATCTTTCAATTGAAAATGAGATTCCAGAGGCTTCATTTTCGTTAATTAGGTAAGTTCCTCCTCCACAAATTGTTTCTTTTATGTCTGACTTTATTTCAAAAACGTTTCCAGTGTAATATGAAAGTCCTCTTGCTAGAGTTGGTTGGAAAACAATTTCAACGCCGTAATATTTAGCGTATTCTTTTAGTTCTTCAATTTCTGCATATCCTGAATATTTTTTGAAATTAGTTTCAGGTTGTTTTACAATTTCTAACATTTTTTCAGCTCCAATTTTTTTTAGATTTTCTTTTACTTCTTTTTCTGGAAGTTTGTCTAACTTATCTAATTCACGAATTGCTTCAATTTTGTTTTTTATTTTTGCTTCGTCTAAAATTTCGTTTAGTAACTTTCTGTTATTTACATAAATTGTTGAATTAATTTTTAGTGCATTTAGAATATCATTTACTGCTGAAAGTAATTCTGCTTGATCTTTAATTTTTGCTCCGACTACATCAATATCGCATTGCGTGAATTGCCTTAATCTGTTTCCTTTTACTGGTTCGTCACGAAAAACTGCTCCGATTTGAAATCGTTTGAATGGAAGTTTTTGGTTTTCTGCGATTCTTTTTAGTTGGAATGTGAATTCATATCTTAGGGCTAAATTTCTTTCTCCTTTGTCTTTTAATTTGAAGATTTCTGAGATTGCTTCATCATTTTCATCCCCTCCTGATTTAACAAATTCTTCGTATTCAATTATTGGAGTTTCTATTTCCTGAAAATTATATCTTTCAAATGTTTGCTTCGCTATTTCTCTTATGAATGCAGCTTTTTCTGCTTCTTTTCCTGTTTTGTCTTTGAATCCTTTTACAGTTTCCATGATTATAATATAAGAAGAGAAGTTATAAAGTTTTTTGAGTTGGTTAAATTTTTACTTGTGGGGTATTAATAAGAAATAATCCATTCCTTCAGATTTCCACGCTTTTTTAAAAATTTTTTTAGGTATTTTCTGATAAGATTTATTTTTTGGATATATATTATGAACATAAAAATTTTCTTTATCAAATCCAACGACTAGCACATAGTGAGGCCAAAGATTTTTTTTGTTTTCAACTACGGCAATATTAAGATATAATAAAACAGGTTTTTCCTCTTTTATGAATTTTTCAATATCTTTTAATGTTGGAGATTTGAGTTTGAATTTATATTTTGGAAATTGTTTATTTTGTTTTTCAATTTTTTTTGCAAGTTCTTTTGCTTTGATTTTTTTCATAAGGGTATTAAATCTTTCTGAGAATTCTTTTTTGTTGTAATCAAAAAATTTGTATTTGCCATAATAATCTACGCTAAATCCATTTGAAAGACAAAAATAAGTTAACCCTTCAGGAATAGTTCCTCCACTGTTTTTTATTGATTTAGAAATTTTTGCAATTTCATTTACTGAACTTTTGTTTTTATAATACCTAAGTAAAGATGCAAGAGCTATTGGACCACACCATCCTTTTCCCTTCCATAAAAGGGAATTTTTAACAAATGGAACTTTTATTCTTTTTTCCATGATTATAATATAAGAAGAGAAGTTATAAAGTTTTTTAGAGGAAGATAAGCGGAAGGTGAGCATCTTCTGAAAGTTTCAATAAATGAGCAAAGCGAATTTAAGAAAGCTTTCACGGAGTGCGAATTGCGGAGTCGAAGACGACCGACTGACAAAAGAAAGAAAGCGGAAGGAGGGAGTCGAACCCTCTTCGCCCGGACCACAACCGGACATAATAACCGTTATACCACAACCGCCGTAATAATGTGTCGGTTTATCTAAATCTTAGACTAACTAACAAAATTAATTAGAATTTTCTATTTTAAAGGGTTTTGGTTTCTTTTAATTTTTGTACATTATACTATTGGAACATTATTTCTCTTTAGAATTATATGATGTTTATTTTCTTCAATTATAATTTGGAATTTATCAAAAAATCCATTTCTTCCCAGTATAATTGGGGGATCATCTTCCAATGCAACTTCAACTGGGACCTGTATGGAATAAGATTCCCTGTTTTTAGAAATTTCGACTCTCATGGACGATCTTTTAGTTTTAATTGTTCCTCCTATTCCATTACTTTCAAGAATTTCGCTATTCAAATCAAGATTTAATAATTCTGCTAATGCTAGAGGTATAACTGAAACATCTGCTCCCGTGTCCAATAATGCAATAACTTCAATGGGAAAAGACGATCTTCCCCTTAAAGAAACTTGTAATGTTGGGCTTTTTTTATCATTTGTTTTTCCCGGAAGAGATTTGTATCTAAAGACAAGAGACATTTTAGAATTAATAAATGAGTGTACCTTCTTCGGGAACTCGAGCTAAAATTAATTTACTTTTTGGATATTTCTTTTGTGCATTTTTGTAAATTTCTTTTATATCATCTCCAGATTCAATTATATGTTCTCCCAATAAAACAATCCATTTACCTTTTATTTCAGAATTCTTTTCCATATGAAAATTATGAATAAATAATTTATAAATCTTTCTTGCAAGAGAAAATAAACTATTTTAGTTTGAATAAAATATATTTATAACTTCCATTTACCTATTTTTTGAATGAGGGAGAAAAATGGATTTTTTGGAATTGTTCTTGTAATTTTGGTTTTAGTTTTGACTTATTTTATTTATCTTGGAGGATTAAACGAAATTAGTTTTAATGAAAAGTATTATGATAATTTTACTTTTGTTTATACAAATGTTTCTGGAAATTATTTGTTAAAGAATAATTTGAATTTGGGTGATTCTTTTTTGAATAAATCTTTGATTGAAACGGATAAGTATATTTGGAAGTTTGATTCTAGGGACAAATTTTTTGGAAGTGGAGAATATTTGAAAGGCGTTGAATTAGATAGAGTAATGATTGCAAAAATAAATGATTTAGAAAATTATTCAGTTGAGAATTTTAGGGGAAAAGATTACTTAGTTTCTGAATTTCCCTATAAAAATAAACTTTCCTTTTTGGTTTCTGATTACAAGGTTTATTCAAATTTAGATAAAGAGTTATCAAGAAGAAATTATAATTTAACATCATCAACAGTAATTTATGATAATGTTGAAAACAAATTAATTTACTTATTTGATGTTAATACATCTTAACTAATTCAGGATAAATTGAATGAGCTGTTTTTGGAATGATTGCTTCAAAATATTCTTTGCATTCGTTTTCTTTCTTTGCTTTTTTTGATGCGTCTTTTGCAAAATCAATATTTCTCCATTGAATTATTTCGTACCACTTATTATTTTCAATTAAAATCATTCTGTGTTCAAAACCAATTTGTTTTTCTATAAACTTATGAAATTTGTCTGAAATTTTTTTAAATTCTTCTTCGTTTAATTTTTGTTTGATTTTAAATGTTGTAATTTCTAGGATTCTTCTTTTCTTTTTTACCATCATTAATTATTGGTTTAATTTTTATTTATAATTTTAAACTAATATGTTCGGGAAGAATGTCCTTTTTCGGAATATATTCGTGTCATTTTATATGAAGATTTTTTCCTTTCAATTATGATGAAATTAAAGTGTATTTTTTTTGTCTTATTTGTAATTATGATTTCAACAGTAAATGCCTTTTTATTTTATGATCAGGGAACAAATGTTACTTATTCAAATGGCACTTTACTTTCCCTTGGAAATTTAACAATTTATATTTATGATAATGAAACTCTCGGAAATTTAATTTACAATTATACTTTTAATGATTCAATTATTAACGGTTCTTGGAATGTCCCAGTTAGCCCTGATTTAGAATACGGAAAAATTTATTGGAAGGATTATTACATAAATGGGGACAATTTAAATTTCAGTGGTGAAGATAGATTAGAATTTCAATCTGGAATTGGTGAAATAAATAATGTGAGTTTCATTAATTTTTCATTAATTGATGAATGTGCGAGTGGAAGTTCAATTAGAAAAATTTATTCTAATGGAACGGTTCTTTGTGAAGTTGATAGTACGGGTTCAGGTGGAGACAGCGTTTGGGACAATGATTCAATTAATGTTAACACAACTCTAAATGTAAATGTCGGCGGAAATATAACAACAACAAATTATGGTTTTTTTGGTTGGCTGGGGTCAGTCGCTTCAAGAATCACTTCTTTGTTTGTTACAAATATTAACACCATAAATTTAACTTTGAATGGAACAACAATTGAAAACTGGAATGAAGTAAATTATAGTGGGGCTTCAATTGGAACAAATGAAACTTTAGAAGGGAATGTTACAATCACTGGCGATTTATATTTAGGAAGTCAAAAATTTTCAAATTTGGCAGGAGAAATTTATTGGGAAAATTTGTCTTTAAGTGAAATTGCAATGTATACAAAAAATAATTTACATACAGGAGTAATTAGTGGCGGACAATTAATTTTGAATGACTCAGTAACTTTCGATATTAATGAAACAATTTGTTTATTTGCAAATAAAACTAATGAATCAGATTCTAATGTGACAAAAAAGATTTTTTCTTATAATTATAATGTGAGTGACCCCCTTGTAACAACTAGTTCTTCAACTTTTGTTGGGTACTTTCAGAATGGCAGCGTTGCAATGCAGGTTGGAGATTTTTCTATTGACCAATTAGAATATATTTGTAGGCTTGGAAGACTATCACACTTTAATCGTATTAATATTACTGGAAGATATAATTTTCCTTTAACTGTTGAAACTGATTTAGATTTTGCTAATTGGATTATGAGATATGGTACACTAAAACTTTCAGGTTTAGAAATTGAAGCAGGTTCAAATGTTTTGGGACTAAAGCGAAGTGCTGGAAAGAGCCTTAGAATTGGAGCAGGAGTGGAAAGAAGTAAAATCAATCAACCAGAAAATGATATGGAAGATAATTTTGATTTTTATCCTGCGATTAGAAATTCTACTTCTGAAAGAACAAAGGTTGAAAGTTTAACTACAGAATTAGATACATTACATTATGATAATTCAAGTGGAGTTTTAGTAAATGCAACGGAGGGAAAATATATTAATTTGTATGTTTATTTTTTCCCTAGTGGAAATTCAACTGATACCACTTTTATTTTGAGAGGGGAATCTGAATATAATAGTTTAAATGATGCACTTTTAGGATTACAAAATAAACCTACAATTTATTCTGACTTGGAAGGAGGTGTTATTTTGGCAGGAATTTCACTTAAAGTAAATACAACTAATTTAACACAGGCTATTTCTGAATCTGAAGCGCGGATAATTAATTCTAACTCTCATGGGGAAATTATGGCACACATTAATTATGATAATATTTTAGGAATGGCACTTGACACTGGAATACTTTCTTGGAGTGGATTTAATGATACTGATAATAATTTAATTAGAATTAGTCCAGTAAATTCTTCAAAGTTTGATATTTCGGCTGGAGAAGGTTTTTTTGTTGATAGAACAAACCCTTCAAACCCAATTGTAGATTTAGTTTCTTGGGATCAAATGAATAATTTAACGGTTGATTATCTAGCAATCGCACCAAATACTTTTGTTGGAATAAATTCTTCAGGAGAGGTTGTACAACAAACAACTGATTTTACAAAGGCACAGTATTCTTCTGTCATCAGATTAGGTAGGTTAGGACATAGAACTGGAACTAGTTTAAATCAAGTTTATGATTTACCTCTTACTTCTGAAACCAGTCATGATTGGGCATCTTTTATTAATTCACAAGGAGCAATAAAACTTTCTGGATTAGTGGTTTCTTCAAATGGAGCAAATCTAAATTTAAATCGTGCTTCTGGAACAGCGATGTGTATTGGTGCTAGTTCAACTCGAGATACAATTAATACACCTTCTTTACCAACTGAAACAAATGTAACTCTTTTACCTGTGTATAATAATGGGAGTACAACTTTATTTCAGAATACAACAAACAATATTGATACAACTTATTACAATGGTGGAAGTGGAAATTTAATTGCTTATTCAAATAATCAATTTGGTTGTAATTATATTTATTTTCTTCCATATGAAAATAAAACAAAAACTATTTTGATTCGAGGTAATGAACAGTATGCTTCTTTAGCTTTAGCAGTTAATGATTTAACTTCTTCTGATTCATATACTTTAAATGAAGATATTTTTGGAGGAATTGTTTTAGCTGCAGTTTGTTTCAAAGAAGGAACAACAGCTTTAAGCACTGCAATTTCTTTAGGGAATGCAAAAATTGTTAATTTTGGAATGTTTGGTCCTGGAGGAAGTGGCGGAAGTACATTAACTAATGCAGCACATAATCAATTAACAAATTTAGAGTGGAGTGTTTCCGGGCACACATTCACTAATTCAAGTCAAACAATGAATATAGGAAGTTATAATTTGACAACTACCGGAAATATAACTGCAGCATATTTATTTGGAAATGGAAGTGGAATTACTGGACTTACCAGTTCCACACAATATATTTCAAAATATTCTTCTGGAAATTTTACTGGTAGCCTTTATACTACGGGAGCAAATTCTTCAGGGTCAGTTTCTGATTCAATTTTTCAAGTAATTGGCAGTGATGGAACGCCTCGTTTTCAAGTTCAAGACGGAGGAGATAATCAAGCAAGCCTTATTGCTAGGAGTTTTTTAGTTGTAAATCAAAATTCTACTAGACTTAATCAAAGTCAAAATAATTTATGTCAAGATTGGGGATTTACTTTAATTGATTGTAACACTTCTACAACTGGAGCAGACATGGGAGTTCAAGATGATTTAGAGGCACAAGGTTTGGCTTTTTTTAGGGAGGGAGTTTATGCAGAACCAGCTAATTGGGGAGCTTATTTGTTTTTAGGAAATTTGACAAATCTTTTTGTTCATCAGAATGGAATATATAATTATGAATTAAATTATTTTTGTGATTTTGTAAATAATCCTTTTTCATCTACAAATGTTGATAATGAAAATTGGATTAGAATTGTTTCTGGAATATATGAAGGAGCATTTGCTGAAATTAGTGTTTTTGTGAATTCAAGTTGTGTTAGATTGGGTAATAATCCTGCTTGGAATGCAAATATTTCAAATCAAACTTATTCTGTTATCCCTAGACCTACTTTTGTTTCTGTTGAGGGTGGAGCAATTGAAACTTATGTTGGAAATGGGACAGAAAGCAAATTTGAAATAAAAATTAAAAATGGAACTGGAACAAACGGATTTAGAATAGATGATACTTCTGGTGTTTCACAAAGAAAATCCTTTAGTGTTAGAACAAATACAAAAGGGTTTAGTGGAGTTAGTTCAATTTATAATCTTATTTCTTCAACATTGCTTTCGTCAGGTCAAAAAACTTATAATCTAAATTTAGAATTGGATGCAAATAATTTTACGGGGGGAACCCATTCTTTTATTAGAGCAAATATTTTAGGAAATTATTCAACAACGACCGACATTAGTTTAATTGAAATTGATAGTGCAGGATTTGATAAGTTGATTAAATATAATTCAGTTGATGCAATTTCAAAAGCATATTTGGATTATGGAAATGGAACAACAGTTGATGTTACTTCTTATTTTAATAATGCGTCAAATAATATACAATTATTTAATTTAGATAATTCCATTTTGTATATTGGAGGACTAACGAACTTTACGACTGAATCTTTTTCATTAGTTTCTGGTGGTTCAAAGTCAATTGCTCCAGAATTTTATTACTGCCGTTCAACTGGTTGGGTTCCTTTAACTGGGGTAAGTGACAGTACAAATGGATTTCTTTCTTCTGGTTCAATTACTTTTAATAATCCCAGTTTGAGAGGATTATGTAATTATAAAATGGATAACACTACGGCTTTTACAAATACAACTAATTACAGTTATATTGCAATAAAAAGAACTTTGAATAATATGGTTACATATCCAACAGAATCAAGTGTTACAGTTTCTGGTTCTGGAACAAGTTTTATTTTGGCAAATGATTATATTAAATTAAATGGAGTAAGCACACCTCCAATAACATGCTCTGTTTCAACTGATGGCGCAATATATTATGATACAGACACAAAAAAACATTGCTCGTGTAACAGTACATCTTGGGTAAGTATGGCTGACTATACAACAATTTGTAGTTAAGATGAAATGGTTTTTTATTTTTTTAATTTTCTTTTTACCTTTTGTTTTAGCTAATAATATAACGAATGAAACAAATATTTCTTTAGTTAATGAAACTTTAAATGAAACAATTGTAAATCAAAGTATTGAAATAAATTTAACTTTGGATAATGTTACTTTGGAATTTAATTTGACTAATGAAACAATCATTAATGAGACTTTAAATGAAACTCCCTTGTTAGTTGAAGAGGTTAATGATTCTATAGAAAATAATTCTTTTGTAACTCAGGCTGTTTTTGAAATTGCAAGTTTTCAGATAATGAGTTTACTTGAGGGGGCAATGTATGATGTTGGATTCTATGAAGATTTAATTCTTGCTTCAACTTTACAAGGAACAGTTTTTTCTGCTACAAGTTATGTTGATTCTTTTTTTGGTCCAAGTATAACTTCTGAAGGAGATACTTTTTCTGCTTACGTTGGCAGTAGTGGAAATGTTGTTACACCATTTTTAATTTCTGAAGAAGTTTTGAGTTTTTGTGGAGATGGTACTTGTGACAGTGATGAAAATTGTTCTAATTGTTCTAGTGATTGTGGGGAATGTTCTGTTTATACTCCACTTCCTGGAGGAAGTACGGGAACTAATTTAGTGGAAAGAAATTTAACTTTGGAAAATGAAAGTGTAGAAGAAAATATTTCTATATCTCAAAATATTTCTATTCCAAAAAATATTTCAGATGAAGAAATTTCTAAAATTACCGGTGAGATAATTGATGAATTAGAAGAAAAAACAATTGGGGGAAAAATATTTATTTTTATTTTATCTTTTTTCTTTTTGTATTTAGTTTTTAAAATAAGTAAAAAAATTTATTTTTATTGTGTGAACAAAAAAATGTTAGAACAAAAAAGGAAGAATTTTTTGAGATATTTGAAAAGACAAAAAGAGTTTGATCACTTCAATTAGTTTTGAACTTAACAAATCTTTTATAAATAAATTTGGACATATAATTAAATGACAGATGAAAAATTTATGTTAGTTTCACTTGAAGATGCGAAGATAAAAAGTTTGGCGGAAGTTTTAGGAAATAAAACTTGTAAAAAGATTATTGATTATCTTGCTGATAATGAAGAAGCAAGCCAAAAAGATTTATCTTTAGCATTAGATATTCCAATGAACACGATGGAATACAACATGAAGAAATTACTTTTGAGTGGATTAGTTCAAAAGAGAAAAAACTTTTTTTGGAGTAAGAAAGGAAAAAAAATTGTTATGTATGAACTTTCAAATAAATCTATCGTTATTTCTCCAAAAAAGAGTGTTGGTGAAAAATTCAAGTCTTTAGTTCCTGCTTTTATGTTAACTGGAGTTTTAACTTTTGGAGTTTATGTTTATGAAAAATTAATGTATTCTTCAAAACAATTAATTGAGAGTCCACAATTTGAACTTGCGAAGGTTTCAAGTGCTGGAAATAGTTTAATTGCTGCTGGAGCAAGTGATTCAATTAGGAATGCAACTTTTGAATATGGTAAAGAGTTACTTTATTATCCTCCGAGTCCTCTTTGGACTTGGTTTTTAGCTGGAGCTCTTTTGGTTTTGTTTGTTGTGTCCATTGTTAATTGGAGAAAATTGTAATTTTGTTTCTTTTTGGCTAAAATGTAAATATTTTTATTACTCGTGTACAGACGTACACAACGCAATAAAAATATTCAATTTTATCTCAAAAATAATTCAAAATTGAAAAAGGAAGTGGAGAATTTTTATAAAAAATTTGACAAAAATAATTCAAAATAAAAAAAGATTTTATCTAATAACTTCAAGATTATTTGAACTCTTCAAATTATTTATATAGGTGAAAGACTAATTTATTTTAGAGAAATGGACTCATTGAATCTTCTTGATTCAATTCGGTCCTCGGGTTTGTTTTGCAAACCCTTGCGGAAAACTTTTCTCAATCAAGCAAAATTGATTGGAAAACAATTTCGCGGAGAAAAGTTTAAGGGAGGAAAATAACATGAAAAAACAAAACAATGCAATTGTGATGACTTCGATTATTTCAGGAGTAATTTTGATTGTAGCTTTAGTAGCCTTGTTTTCATTTAGAGGTGTTACTTCTTCAACTGGAGATAATACAGTTAATGTTCAAGGTATTGCAACAGTTAAAGCTATGCCGGACTTAATCACAGTTTATTTTAATGTTGAAACGAAGGGAGAAACAACAACTGAAGCAAAAGAGGCTAATTCAGAAATTTTAAACAATTTAATTGATTCATTGATTGAGCAAGGTTTTACAAGAGAAGATATTGTAACTGAAAACTTTAACGTTTATCCAAATTATGTTTGGACTGACAATGAACGAAAGGATGAAGGATTTATTGCAAGTCATTCTGTAAAGGTAGAACTTTCAATTGATGATGAAGCTAAAATTGGTCCTGTTGTTGATGCGGGAGTTGATGCTGGTGCACTTGTAAGTTATATTAATTTTGAGTTAACACAAGAATCTCAAAATAAGTATAAAGCTGAAGCAATGAAGATGGCTGCTGAAGATGCTAAAATTAAAGCAGATGCTATCGCTGTTGGATTTGATAAAAAAGTTGGTAAACTTGTAAATGTTCAAGTTAATGACTTTGGATACTACCCTTGGAATATTTATTCTAGAGGTTATGGTGTAGCTGAAGATTCAATCGTAGTAAAAGAAGCAACTTCAAATATACAAGTTGGTGAAAAAGAAATTACTTCGACTATTAGCGCAACTTTCAAATTAAGATAAATTCATTAAATTTTTTTATATTTTCTTTTTTTGGATAATTTTTTTATTTTTTTGCTTATTTTAAAATTCTTTTACTGATTTTTTCTAATAATCAACTTAAACGAATATGTTCTTATTGTATTACAACATTGGAATATGATTATTCGTTTGTTGTAATAAAAAGAAAATGGATGATAGCAATTTAATTTTACTTGGGCTTGATTTGGATATTCCTAATTTGTGGGAAAATGATTTAGTTAATAATTTTCCAAAATCAACATTTACAATAAAACAAGCTTATCCTTTGGGAGACGATTCTTTTAGTGGGTTGTTAAAAATAGATAATGCTAATTTTCGGGCAATAAATAAATTTCTTCTTGAAAATCATCCCCTGGTTTCCATAGAATTTTTTCATCCTGGTTCTGATTTATTTCATTACCTTGCCCCTGATAAGATTTTGCCCCGAGTACTAAAAAATACTCGGGGAATTCTTAGTTGGCCCGTTAGCTTTTTGGAAAAATATAAACGGGTTAAATTTATTCTAAGAGATTTTGAAGTTGAAAAAGTAATTGAACCAATTGAGGAAGAAGGAATTGACATTAAGAAATTTTCTAAGGTGAAGATAGATTTTAGCTTGAAAGAAATTTTAACTCCAAAACAAAAGGAAATTTTGGCTCCTTCCTTGAAGCATGGATATTATCAATTTCCAAAGAAGATTAGTTTAAATGAACTTTCAAGAAAGATTGGTGTTAGTCCTAGTACTCTTTGTGTTCATTTGCAAAAGATAGAAAGTAAGATTATGGGCTCCAATGGAGTTGATTTGTTTTTATAACGAATATATTTTAGTGAGGTTATATATCATTTATTTTTATAATATATTTATGGATAAAATAAAAATAATTTTAGACTTAATTAAGAAAAATCCTGAAGGATTAACTATAACAGAAATTGTTTTGAAATCAAAATTTTCTCGTTCAACTGTTAGGACAATTCTTGCAAATCTTGAGGGTGCAAAAAAAATTATTTATAGAAGTATTGGAATGGCAAAAGTTTATAGTTTAAGCTAAAACTTCATAAACTTCTTTTAGTAATAATTCAATTTCTTTTTCTGAAAAGTTTGTTTTTGATTTTAGTTCTTTTGGATTGTATTTTTCAAAGTCTTTTAGCATTATTATATTTAGAGAAAATAATTTTTCCTTCATTTTATTTGTCAAATAATTTAAAATTGTAATTGGATATAGGCTCTTTTTTTCAATTAGTTCTCCAAGAGATTCACCTTTTGGATATTTCCAACTGGTTATTTTTAATCCCACTCCTTTT
>JAACWB010000020.1 GCA_009992215.1 archaeon | reverse complement strand
CAGAGATAACTTTATCAGATGAAACTATCAATAAGAAAGTGGATGAAAGGGTTAACGAAATTAAGAATGAATTGAAAGCACAATTTGAAATTAAACTTTCAGAATTTATCTCTCAATCAGGTAGTAACAGTATAGTTCAAGCACCAATAGTTAATGAAACTAAAGTAGAACCATTGACAAGAAAAGATTTATTGAAGCAAAGAATTTTAAATAAGTAAAAAATAATAATAATTAAAATATAAATAGAAAATAATATGGCATTTAATGTACAAGGTATGACAGACTTCATCAAATCACAAGGTGAAGTTATTATAACAGAATTAATTTTGGAAGGTGATAGTTTTGAACACATTCCAATGCAAGAGGGAATTAAATTTAAAGAAAGAGTTGTTGACCTTTCAGATGATGGCACCGTTTTGCAGACAGGTGATTACACTGAAACAGCTTATTCAGGTGGTACTAAGATGTTGGATGTTGACATTGAAGTAGTTGAATATCACGTAAAAGAAAAATATAAAAGACGTGATTTAGAAAGTAAAGCAATAGGGGTTGCAATGAAAAAAGGTAGTTCACCTGAAAATTTAGAGGTTAAAGATTTTATCTATGACCTTAAAGGTAAAGCAATCAATAAAGCTAATGAGAAAAATTTATGGCAGGGTGTAAAAGCTACTGATAAAATGGATGGCTTTTTAACACAAGTTCTTGCAGGTTCACCAATTACAGGTGGTACTGCAGTTGCATTATCAGCAAGTACGGCAGTAGCAACAATTGAAGCTTTAGTTAAAGAAGGTTTTGAAGCAAACGAAGCATGGATAACTAATGAAACTGTTATGGCTATGTCACCTAAAAACTTTGCTACTTATTACAGAGCATTGTTTAAGCAAAATCAAGCTATTGACGGTGATACACTTAGCAAAAATTTAACTATTAAATATTTCTATATTCCCGGCACATCTATTAAAGTTATCAACTCAATAGGTTTAACTGGAAAGAATAATATACTTTGGTTCGTGGCTAATAACTTTAGAATTGGAGTTGATTTAAAATCAGGTCAAGATGTATTTGAATTTGAATATCTTAATGAAGCTATGGTACATAGATTGTTAGCTATTTTCAAATTGGGTGCTAAAGTAATCAATCCTTCACAAGTTGTAGTAACTGTTTAAGGAATAAGTAATAGAAGGTTATAAGGTAATTCAATAATATTAAGAAAATATAAATATAAAAATATGGCATTACAAGGTATTCCAAGACAATCAATGAGAAAACAAGGTGGTATTAAAACAGTTTTCATAGCACCCTTTACAGGTGTTACAGATGTTGTTATAACCGCTGGCATGGCTTCATTTGCTTCTGATGCAGGGGTTTGGAAAGAATTTAAAACACGTAAAGAAGCTGGTTCAAATTACATAGATAAAGCAACTGTTAATCAAGAATCAGGTGCGGTAGCTTATGAAAAAATATTGCAAATGAATTTTATTAATTTTAACGTAGCTAAAAGAAATGAACTTGCAATTTTAACAACAGAAGAAACAATTGCAATTGTAGAAATGAATAACGGTTCTAAAATATTGGTTGGACATGAAGAAGGGTTAGATAGTGGTGAAAGTGAAAGCAATTCTGGTAGCGGTTTAGTTGAAGGTTCAAAAGTAGGTATTTCATTAAGGGCATACGAAACTACTCCAACTGTTTTTATTTCAGATGAAGATTACGCATTAGTAAAGGCTGGCAGCGCGGTAGTATAATAGATAATTCATTGTTGTTTATTTTAATTGATAAAAAAGAGTATAGAAATATACTCTTTTTTTTTGCTCAATTCTTAAATAAAACATCATATAAGTATATATATACATATGAGATTGTATTTAAATCTTTTGAAAATATACGAAATATGATAAGAATAAATAAAAATCAGTTAAACACTTTTCTATTAAGATTGAATAACACCCAATTAATCAATCCTTATAGTAAACATTTCATATTTAAGTTTACTAAAGTAGAAACTAATGAAAGTACTTTAGTCTATTTATATGATAATTCTACAATTCCAAACATTTATAATCTATTTCAATTGAATGAAAGTGTTAATAATGTTCAACTAACTGCAGGTGAATATTATTTCAATGTATATGACGTAAATGAATATACTACAGAGTTACCAGAAAATTCAACTTCATTATATTTTGGGTTTGCAGATGTAAAGGAAAATGAAAGTACAATAGAGGTAATTGATTTTAATGATGGCACTGAAAATAATAATGATACAGTAATTAATTTTGAATAATGCAATATAAAATTGAAGATGATTATATAGAAATTGAATTAAAGAATTCAGAGTTTAGCAGTGGTGGTTTAACTATACCAAGTCAAGAGTTTAAACAAGATGGCTTAGATTATCAAAAATGGGGTGAAAAAAATAACTACCCTGATGAACTATTAAGATTGAAACGTGAAAGTTCTATGCACGGCTCTATCCTTGCTTCGAAATCAAGTCAAGTTGCAGGCTATGGTTTTACCTTTGATGATACTACACCTAAGGGTAAAAGAACTGCTAAATTTTTACGTGAAATTAATTCTAAAGGTCAGGATATAAACGAATTGTTAAACCCAGTTAGCGATGATATAACAACCTTTAATGCTATAACTTTATCATGCACATTCTCTAAAGATTGGAGTAAAATTACAGAAGTTGAACATATTGATTTAAGTAAAATTAGAATAGATAAACGATTGGATGATATGGGTAGAATAATGGGTCATTGGTATGCATGGGAATGGGACCAAAATAAGTCTTATAGACCAAAAAATAGAATATGGATAAATGATTTCGATTATATAAATTCAATTAATAAGAAAGAACAATATAAACAAGCTTTAGATAGATTTACCAATGAAAATAGTCATTTCAATTCATTATCAGATATTGAAAAAAATATACTAAAAGAAGGTGAAAGAACTGCTATTCTTTACTTTAAGCCATACCAATCTGGTTGTTTCTTTTATCCTACTCCTGACTATTCAGGTGCAATAACTTCAATTGAAAGTGATATAGAAAGTGATATATACGCGTTATCAGCAATTCAAAACCAATTTGATGCTGGTTATATATTAAAAGTAATTGGTAAGGGGTGGAGTCCAGAAAAGAAAAGAAATTGGGTAAAGAATTTTTACAACAATCACACTAATACCAAGAAAGCTAAAAAGCCTTTAATAATGTTTAGTGATGATAAAGACAGCAATGATATTGTAATTGAAAAATTGGATGTGTCAGATTTAAATAAAACTTATGTTGCCATCAATGATAATGTTCAATCAAAGATTTTAACAGCACATAGACTGACTAATCCAATGCTGGCAGGTGTACAAGTAGCAGGTAAATTAGGTGGTGGTAACGAGCTACAAGATAGCTACAAGATATGGTATAATACTGTAATCAATCCTTACCAATTAATGGTAACCAAAGCTTTTAATAAAATTATGAAATATAATGATATGGAAACATTATCTATTGTTGAAAGTAATCCTTTTACAGTTGAAGGTAATAGCAATATTGCAGAAGGTCAGGAATCGGGTAATAACAATGAAATTAAAGAAGTAGAAACTAATGAGTAATATATATTTAGTGTCAGTAGAAGATGTAAAAAACAGATGTGTTATTGATGAAAACATATCTGATAAGATTATTAAAAATATAATTCAAGATGTCCAAGATACTATAATCGAAAATATTTTAGGTACTTCTTTATTTGAAAAGATGCTATCAAATAATTTAACAACTAATTATAAAACATTAGGTAAAAAGTATCTGCAACCAATTATCATTAAAGAAGTTGAATTAAGGTTATTAGATGAATTAGCAATTAAAATTAGTAATAATGGTGTTACTCAAAATAATGGTACTAACTATAGTAATGCAGAACTTAAAGCAGTTATTAATAAAAAGAAAAGTGTACAAGAGGTAAGTGACAATTATAAATTGAAACTTCA
>JAACWB010000019.1:7698-8225 GCA_009992215.1 archaeon | reverse complement strand
TATAGTCCTAACATTTTATTGATTATATCAACCGCTCTTAGTCTATTTGATTCTTCTCCAAGGAACATAATCTCAGAAACTATAGCTCTTACTGCGGTTTCGTTAAATCCCATACTTTCCAATACTTTTTGTACCCCTGGTCTTTGTATTATATTTTTAGCATTCTTTTTACCAACAAGTTCAGAATACCCAGAATTAATAAGTAAATCCTGAAGACGCTTCCATCTTTGCTCTTGGAGATTAAGAACTATATTATTCGCTAATTGTTGTTGTCGTATTGTTGCCATCTTGTTCTTGTTTTAGTTCATCTAATAACTCTTCTATAGAGTTTTGAAATTTAATCCCCAGAACAGTAATAAGTAACAAAGCTTTATCTCGTTCTTTGCTCTTATTTTCAGGAAACAAATCATCTACCTCCCTAAACAATTCTATCTGAAATTTCTCTTGATATTTTTTTAGTATTTTTCCCTCCTTTATATTCATTTTAATATTCTCACAACTATGTGTCAAGTGTGGAAAACTTATTC
>JAACWB010000019.1:0-7687 GCA_009992215.1 archaeon | reverse complement strand
CCTTGAACACATCCTTGTATTTAGAAATATCTACCCCACATATCTGTAACCAACTTTCAACCATTACGAGTAGTGCTTTTGTATGTTCTTTCTTTGTTACTTCTAATGCGTGCTTAACTATCAGATACTCTGGTTTTGTTAAACTAAAACAAATTGTATATTCTTTTTTCTCTTCTACCTTCTCTTCTTGATTATATTTGTCCCAATTAAATTTTACAAGTTCTAATTCATTTTTAATTTCTTCTTTGTCCCACGGTAACAATGCTAATTGTCCTTCGTTTAACATTTGTAATATTTCTGCCCGTTTAAGTACATCATCTTGTCCTCTGATATTATTAAGAGCTATCGTTAGCATCTTTGCCGTTAAATCATCTATTATTCCAATATCTTCTACTTTTATTTTTTCGTAATCTAATTCTATACAAGCTCGCCATCTATGTTCCCCATCTATAATCTGCCATTTCTTATCTGGTTCAATAGTTCTTACAAGAATAGCAGAAGTAAATCCATTTTCTTTTATAGAATCTATTAGTTTCTTAAAAAGTTTTTCATCTTGTTGGTTCGGATTGTAATTATTCGGTTCAATATCCATTACAGGAATTAATTTTTGGACTGTACTAAATTTCTTCATAATCTTTTTCTTTTAACTTTTGTTTATTTCTTTTGTGTTTCTTAATTGTATCGTATTCTCTATATTTTAACCGACCTTTTTTTGTTCTATGTTCCCTATGGGGATAACCATTTCGTTTTTTTGTCGTTTTTATAATTCTTGACATTTAATATTTTATTATTTTTAACTTAGGAAATTCTTTTTTAAGTTCTTGTATCGTTAATTCATCGTTCTCGTGAAAAACATTTATCTTAAGTTCTTTTATTGAATCTATTTTAAGATTCATACTTTGCCAATTATTAGGAAATATTTTGTCTGGATTTATGATTAACCAAACGTTTTCAATTCCCCATTTTTCTAATTGTTTTTCTGTTGTCTTTCTTTCACACCCCATTCTACCACTAATAATATAAGAGTTCTTTTCTGGCATTATCCCTGTATGTTTTGCTAATTTATGAACTATTACAGCCCAATATTTAGGAAACCATTTCCACATTAAATTATTGAACCATCCTTTCATTTCAGTAGCAATAACACCATCAAAATCATAGCCGATTATCTGTCCTTCTTTTGATTCTTTCTGTTCAGTTATTTCTGGGATATATGTTCTTCTACGCCTTACCCATTTGTCTTTTTTAGGATTATTAAAACCAGCTAAATATCGCCTTTTTCCTCTTTGTTCTCTTGTTTCCTTCATTTTCCTTTAAAAATAACTTAGTATAATCCGTTCTGAGCTGTTCTTTTTGATTAAATGATATAATATATCTTTACTTTTTTCCCCTCCCTTCTTTTTGTAATTTCTTCATAAATTCTTTACTATCGCAAGCAAATATTAATTCTTTACAATTAGGACAAGTAAACCAACTACAGTTAGTAGAATACCATTGAACTTTTTTAGCTTTTTTAATCTGAAATTTTCTTTTAATCATACTTAACTCCTCTTATTCGCCAAAGTTTTGTTACCATTTGTTCCATTTTCAACATTTCTCTTACGTTATGTATTAATCTTTCTTGATACTTCTCTATTAACTTAACTGGAATATTATCTTGTAACATTTTTTCTTTCTGGCTATAATGTATCGTTGTTTTCATTTTGAATTCTGGTAACCATTTCAATATCATACCAAATTTTCCACCTACAAGCCACGCAGTTGAATCAACAGTATAAAATGGATAATTTTTTAAAAGTTCAAGACTTGTAATCCCAAATCCGTGAACTTTCCTTTTATATTTTATAGCAGTTCTAAAACAATAATTCAAGAAATTTCTAAGTATTTTTCTGTTAATTTCCATTCCTGCTATTCCCCCTACAGCTACAATTTCGTATTTTTTACAAAATTCTTCCATTAAATCTTTCTTTTGTTCTACATATTCTGAATAATGATAAACTGGTAATACTGGATAAAATTGTTCAAGATATTTCTGATTTTCAAGAGCTTTGTTAATATCCATTACATCCAGATTTGCTGCCATTTCAATATAATCTTTATTCTGTTCTAAAAATCTCCCGTAATCTTGGACATTAACATTAACTCCTTTTTTTCTTGCACTGTAGCCTCCGCTATCTAAGAAGACATTAAATCCTTTTTCTTTTTCCTCTTTTAAACCAATACCTTTATCCCAGTAAAACGATAATAAAATATCTCTTACTCCTTGTTTGTAGGCGATATCTTGGAATGTTTCTTTTTCACAACCGGCAAAAAAGATTCTCATTTTTTTGTAATTATTACATAAAAACAAAACCCACCATCTGAAAAACCAGTTTTCATTTGGAATTTCCCATCTTCATAAACTGAATGAAACATCTGTATTATTCTTCCAGGTTTACCTATTAAATCAATAAATTCAGTTATCCCAAGTTCTCTTAAATGAAATGGATTTCTTTCACCTTTGTAAATTTCTACACCCTCAATAAAGTTTGGACCGTTTTTATTAACTGAACCGATAAAAACCTTCTTTCTTGCTACTCTTAATAATTCATCAATTACTTGTCTTTGGTCTTCTTCTGGTATATGTTCAATTAATTCAAAACAAGTAACATAATCAAAACTTTTATCTGACCATAGTAAATTTCTGGCATCCATTTTTTTGTATATTGTCTTTAAATTCCCTGCTATATCTACGCCTTCTGCATTAAATAATTCTTTACCTAAATTTCTTTCTCCACAACCTACATCTAAGAAAGTGCCTTCTAAGTTCATTTCTTTTACCCAATAATAAGGATAAGCAAATAAATCTTGAATAATCTGAGGAGTATCTTTATCTACTCGTTCTTTCATAATTTTAAAAACTCTTCTCTTGTTTGAATATGTTCAAAAGAACCTCTTAAAGAACTTGTTGCTGTCCAACTATCAGTTTTAATTCCTCTGACCAATTCACAAAAATGCCGACCTTTAAGAATAACGATGACTCCTTGTGGTTTTAGTTCCTTCATAAAATCATCCACTATCCAATCAGTTAAATCTTCTTGGATTACGGGACGTGCACACCACCATTTTATTCTTCTAATAATTTTACTAATTCCAGTTACTTGTCCATCAGGAATATAACCGAAACTAATTTTTAATTCTATAGGCGATAAATGATGCTCACACCAAGTAAAACAATCAAATGTTTTCTTGATTATTCCATTATAATTACTTTTAAAAAGTTTAAATTCTGGTGGTTTTGTAGTTAACCCATAAAAAACTTCTTGATACATCTTCGCTACTCTCTTTGGAGTCTCTCTAAGCCCTTCTCGTTCTGGGTCTTCCCCTATTTCTTGTAGTATTTTTCTAATCTCTTTCTCCATAATAACAAAAATAATTATCTACTGTTTCTTGAAGTTTAATTCTTTGTAATTCAACTCCCGATAATTCTAATGGTTCTTTTAATTGATTCCAAATCCAAACTGAAATATCCTCACACGATGGATATTCAAAAATATCATTTAACAACCTGTGGTCAAGTTTATCTATGACGTAATTGTTAACTATTGCTTTTAAATCGTAGAAATCAATAACAAAATGATTCTTTATTTCTCCTTTAACTGAAACTTTTAAAACAAATGAATGCCCGTGAACTTGCCCACAAGTAGGATGTTTTGGAAGAAAATGAGCCGCTTCAAATGTAAATTTTTTAACAATGATTCCTTTCATTTTTTTATTCTATAGAAACTTAATGGCGACCTTTGTTGTTTTATTATCTGACTTCTTTTTCTGTAAAAGTCCAAATGAGGAGCTTGATTAAGCAATACCCTTGGAGAAAACTCGTATGGTTTTCCTCTTGCAGCATCAAGAATATTATTAAGATATTTAAATCCTTCTGCTTTTGCTGTATTGATTATATGATTTTTTAGTCCTTGTCTAAGAAATCTTCTTAGACAAACTGGGCATTTAACTAATTTCATTGTTTTTCAAGTAATTCTATACCTCTAAGGTCTTGGATACAACGACGCCGACTATAATGACTAAAATCTTTTTTCTTCAGTGCTTCTGGCATTAATGTTTCATATTTCGCAATATATTCTTGAGTTCCTTCTAAAATAGGAGTATTAGTTCTTAACTTTAACCCATTATTCGCATAAGCAATAGCTTTACGTAAACAAGATTGACAATGACCACAATGTCCTATCTCTGCTTCAAAGCAAGACATAGTATAATCTAATTGTTCTATCGGCAAATTTTCCTTCCACCATTTTACCTCATCAGTTTTTGTTTCGTTTTCTAATGGGGTTTCTATTCTTACTGGATAAGGTAATTTGGTAAATAATTCATTTGTCCATTTTAAAAATCTTTTTGATTTATCTCCCCCTACTTCCGGCATTTCTCCATCTGTTGAAGCGAAATAAATTATTCCTCCTTTCATTTGTTCAGCCACTAAACAAAGGAAATAGAAATTTCTTGCTGGGATAATATGTTTCCAGTAATTCTTTTCATATCCTGCGAAACTTAAATCTACTACAGTTTCGTGTTCTATCCCTAATTGTTTAAGTGCTATAATTTCTTTTGCCAGATATGGCTGTCCAATATTGATATATACCGCTCTTAAGTTAGGGAAATCTTTTTTCAATCTAAAATATAATACAGAAGAATCTAACCCACCAGTAACCAGAACCACTCTCTCAAGGAAATATACACTATTCTTTTCTTGATATCCAAGAGGTTTCTCAGGAACATTGAACATTTCTTGAGCAAGTGCAAAGAATCTTTTTGGAATTGATAAATACTGCCGTTTCAATCCTGCCATCATTATTCTTCTTGCTATATCTGTATAACTATTTGGTCGTATAAAGAGATTCATATTTTTTAAAGAATTCTACATCAATCTTCTTAAGAATATAGCTTTCTTTTATTAAAATTCTTAAAACTTTTTGTAATAAATATCTTTCATTTTCTTCTTTGTGAAGTTCTGGATTGTAAAGATGACAGCTAAAATTATGTATTGGACAACTATTTAACATTGACCTATTAAACTCTCCATCTTGGTATCTTAGACTACTTGGTGACATTATATGATGAAAAGCATCAAATCCAGATTTATCACACCATAAACATTTAAACCAGAAACACCAAGTAGAATTTAACTCATCAATATCAAATCTATTCCGCAACTCGCTCAGCATCTAACTTTTCAACCGTAATAAGTTTAACTTTAAAAAGAAGGTCACGAGTACCATCTTGATTATCGCGCTGTTCAATCTTAAGAACATTTCCCTTAACAGTTATTGTAACATCTTGTCCAAGGTCTAAATCTTTTTCAACCGCAGCAGAACCTATACAATAAAGTATTCTTTCGTTGATTGTTTTTTCTTCTGACATAGTTTTTATTAGTTAATTTTTATTTTTGCCGACCTTTTCTTGTTTGTAATTATCATAAAGATAGATAATTGAACTATAATGCCTGTCAAGTAACTGCCCTATCTTTCTAAATGAAAAATTAAATTCATCCCGTAATTTTGTAACAAGTATTTTTCTTTTTCTTACATTCTCAGCATTTCTATTCTTTAATCTTAGTTTTTCTATTTCTACTTTGATATCGCCATTCTTTCTTAATACTTCAGTATAATAACTATCAATTTTACAAAAAGGACATTCTTTTGTATAATTTCTATTATGTTTTTTACAGTGGAAAATAGGTTTATCGTGACTACTACAGATTTGCCATATACGTGACCTTGTTAATCCAAATACTCCAGCTAATTCCTGAAATGTCTTTCCTCTTTTATGTAAATCTTGTATTTCTTGATTTCTATTTTTGAACATATGGTAATGGAAGTATATTACTATCTCTTCTATATTCTTGAACTCGCACTTTTTCAATTTCAGTTAATTCCTTACACCCAAAAGGAACTTTCTCTCCTATTAAAAACCCTACTTTAACCTTCCCCAATTCTTCCCCTAATTTACAATAAGCAGGATTTTGGGAATAAATAAACCAATCTCTTTTTGACATTAATATTGAAACCCAGAATTGTTTAACAGGAGGTATTTGAACCTTATTCTTCCTAAACATTTCTATTCCTTCTTGGAATCCCTTTGAATTTTTAAATTGTTTGTATTTACCTAATTCCATTTTTCCTCATAGAACCTATATTATCTAAGTCCTCATTAACAAATTTATTAACGGTTTCTAATGTCCATTTAATATCAGTATTACTTTCCAACCAATCCATAACCTCTAATAACTTATCTTTTGAATAACCAATTAATTGTCTGGCAGAACGAAGGTCTCGTCTAAGAGCAGAATTATATTGTTCTGGATTCTCAAGATTGTAATTTTTATACTTCCAATAAAGAGCAATAACTTGAATATGTTTATTTCTATCCTGCTCCATTAAAGAAAGGGAATTTTGGTAATTGTAGTCCTTGTTAGTTTTACTAACAGTAATTGGTTCTTCTTTTATATTAATTGGTTTTTCTTCTATTACCCCCCCCATTTTCCCCAAGTTAGGGTTTTCCCCTAAATAGGGTTTTTTACTGGTTAGGGTATGAACTTCTTCGTTTCTAATAACCCAGATTTTTCCTTCTTCAATTGATTGAAAAATTCTATAAATCCAGTCTTTCATTTGTCCTTTTTCGTTATATAATCTCTCATAGAATAAATATCCTTTATGTCTTAAAAATTGTTTAGCTTCCATTATTTGATTTTCTCCATATCCTGTTTCTTTCTGAACTAATTTATTATCTATCCAACAATATCCATTTTCATCGCTATGTAAGGCATAACAGAGGAATACTGATAATTTTACTCCTTTTAATTCTTTTAATTGTCTTTTCCTAAAAGTAGTAGAAAATTTCACGTATACTTCTTTCTTTTTATCATTTGAAACAGTTAACTGAATTTCTTTTCCGTATACGATTGTTATTTCCTGTTTATTTAATTGTTCTTCCATAGAATTATTACCTGATTTTTATTACGAAATTCTATGGACTTCTTCAGAAAAATCAGTAAAAATAGCTATTTCCTCGTATTTTGACTTATTGTGAACCGTTGAGGCGGGGTTTCTATCTTAAGATGATATAATATACCTCTAAATGACTTCTTCAGGATTAATCTCTTCTTCTGCACCTGATACTTTACTTTTCATATTTTCAATAATTTCTGAAACAAGTTGTAATTGATTAATTTCGTTTGTCTCCTCTGTTGTCAAAGGAGTATCTTTTCTATCAGGAATAACATTGTATTTCGTCCCAAGTCCTACCCCGTTTCTGTTTATCGTGATATCATAATTTGGTATCCCATCAAAACCATATTGGTCACTATTAGCAAATTCTCCAATTTGTTGATAAATCTTGTAACCAATCGTTAATAATTTTATCTTTTTATCCTTTCTATCAATAACCCAACCTTTGAATTGAACTCTTGGTTTTGCTCCTGATTTACAATATTCACACCCTTTTTCTTTTCCAATACAAGTAATGGATTTGTTTAATTTCTGGTCAAAATGAGTACCATAATCTTCAAATTCAGAAACTATTCTAATCTTATTTGGACCCTCTTCTAAATTCATCCAGTTTGTTTCCCCACCTACACCGTATTTTTCGCCTGTTTCTTTGTAATTTTTGAAGCTCATAAGTTTAAGTTAGTTATTATTAT
>JAACWB010000018.1 GCA_009992215.1 archaeon | reverse complement strand
GAAAAGTTTGGACTGAACTAGGTTTTGAAGAAATGACTGGAAACATGACAGTTTCAAGCTTCTGGACTTTCGATGCACTTTTTACAGCGCAAGATCATCCAGTTCGTGAAATGCATGACACATTCTTTTTAGGAAGAAAAGGTTTACTTCCAGATAAAAAATTAGTAAAAGCTGTTAAGGATTGTCATGAAAAAGGAATTCCTGGAAGCAAAGGTTGGAATTACATTTGGGACGAAGAAGAAGCAAAAAAAATGGTTTTACGAACACACACAACCTGTTTATCTAGTCAAACTTTAGCCAAATTAAAAGAAGAAGATTTACCAAAAAAATATTTTGCAGTTGGAAAAGTATTTAGAAACGAAACTGTTGATTGGTCGCACGGATTTGAATTCTATCAAACAGAAGGAATTGTCGTTGACAAAGACGCTAATTTCAGAAACTTGCTTGGTTACTTAAAAGAATTCTATAAAAAAATGGGATTCACAAAAATAAGGTTTAGCCCCGCATATTTTCCATACACTGAACCCTCAGTAGAAGTAAATGTTTGGCACCCAGAAAGAAAAGTTTGGCTTGAATTAGGTGGAGCAGGAATTCTAAGGCCAGAAATAACAGTTCCATTAATGGGAAAAAACATTCCAGTTCTAGCTTGGGGACTTGGTTTTGACAGAATAATTACAGATTACTACGAAGTAAAAGACTTAAGAGAATTATATAAAAATGATATAACTTATCTAAGAAATAAAAAAGCATGGATGAAAATATAAAATGACAAGAATAGAAACAATTGTAATAGTTCACAAAGATTCAAAAATTTTATTGGGTCTGAAAAATCCAAATAAAAAATTTGGAGGAAAATGGAATGGATTTGGAGGGGGTCTTGAAGAGAATCAAACACTTGAAGAGTGTGCAATAACTGAAACAATAGATGAGACAGGTATAACGCCCAAAAATTTAACTAGGGTTGGACAAATTTTATTTAAATTTGAAATCAATGAACAAGATCATGAAGTTCACATTTATAGAGCAACTGACTATGGAGGAATTTTAGATACATCAAAAGATTTCATAGAATATAAAGAATTTGAAAAAAAGGATTTAGAGAATATTTATGAAAAAATGATGCCTGCAGATAAATATTGGTTACCTTTATTTTTTGATAAAAAACTCTTTAAAGGAGATGTTTTGTTTGATAAAGAAATGAAAAATCCAAAAGTAAATATCTATGAGGTTGAAAAATTAGATTAAAATGTCAAACGTAAAATTTAACAAAAACACTTTTGAAAAAGAAATAGGAAAACTAACGGAGGAAATGCAAGAAAAAATTGCACTTTTTGGTTGTCCTGTTGAAAATATTGACGCTGAAGATATTGAATTAGAAATTTTTCCAAACAGACCAGACTTACTAAGTTATCAAGGTTTTAAGAGAAGTTTTTTAGCTTTCCTCGGGAAAAGAACAGGTTACAAAAAATATCAATTAAATAAACCTGAAAAAGATTATGAAGTAATTGTTGACGCTTCAGTAAAAGAAGTAAGGCCTTACACCGCTTGTGCAATTGTTAGGGGATTAAAATTAGACGATGAAAAAATTAAAGATATAATTAATATTCAAGAAAAACTTCACATAACATTAGGACGTAAAAGAAAAAAATTAGCAATTGGTGTTTACCCACTTGAAAAAATTAATTTGCCAATTCATTACAAGGCATTAGAACCAGACAAAATTAGATTTCAACCACTTGAATCTCCTCGTGAAATGTCTGGACTTGAAATTTTACAAAGGCACCCAACTGGAAAAGAATACGCTTTTCTTTTAGCTGGTAAAGTTAAATTCCCAGTTTTTATGGACAGTAAAGAAAATATTCTCTCAATGCCACCAATAATTAATTCTGAGAGTACTGGACGTGTAACAGAAAAAACTAAAGACGTTTTTGTTGAATGTTCAGGTTTTGACTTTTTAGTTTTAGAAAAATGTTTGAATATAATTGTAACAACATTAGCAGACATGGGTGGAAAAATTTATCAAATGAAAGTAAAAGACAAAATAATTCCAAGTCTTGAAACTGAAAAAATGAAATTGTCCCTTGAAAACACAAATAAAATTTTAGGTCTTGAATTAAATGAAAAACAAATCAAACAAAGTTTGGAAAAAATGGGTTACAACTTTGACAAAGGATTAGTTGAAATTCCTCCTTACAGAACAGACATTTTACACGAAATTGATTTAATTGAAGACATTGCCGTTGGTTATGGTTATGAAAACTTTGTTCCAGAAATTCCAATGATTGCTACAATTGGAAAAGAAAACCCTGCTGAAACTGTCAAAAGAAAAATTGCAGAAGTTTTAATTGGACTTGGACTACTCGAAGTTTCAAATTATCATTTAACAAAAAAGGATGACTTATTTAGTAAAATGGGAATTAATGAAAAAGAAGAAAAAGGTTTCATTGAATTACTTGATTCCAAAACAGACTACACAGTTTTAAGAAAAGATTTAACACATTACATAATTAAAATTATGTCTGAAAACGTTGATTCAGAATATCCTCAAAAGATCTTTGAATTAGGACGTGTTTTTAATTTAGAAAATTCAGAAATAATTGAAACAGAAAGGTTAAGTGTTGGAGTTTCCCCTGGTAACTTTACAGACGTAAAACAAGTTTTAGATTATTTAGGTGAAAACTTGGGAATTAAGTTTAGAGTAGTTGAACAAAAGAAAGTCGATTCACATTTCATCGTTGGTCGTGCAGGAGATGTCTTCTTGGATGACAAAAAGATTGGAACAATTGGAGAAATTCATCCAAAGATATTAAAGAATTGGAAAGTAAAAATGCCAATTAGTTTATTTGAAATTGAATTAAAAGAAATTTTTGAGAAATTTTAAAATGGACAAGAATAATTTATATGAAATATGGAAATTGCAATACAATTTAGGAATAAATGAGAATGCATATTGTAATCATGAAAGTTTTTTAGAAGAAAATGAAAATGATTTTACAGGGGAAGATTTTGGATTTGTTGAATTTGATGAAAATACCGAAGAACTAACTATAAAAAAAGATATAACTTCTAAAATTAATAAGTAACGAAAAATTTTAAGGATTAATTATTTTCTTATATTTGTGAACTAAAATACCATTTTTTAATATTTCTTCTGTAAAAAATTCAAAACCCTCTGCTTTGATATTATCAAGAGAATATTTGTTAGTTGGTTTAACACTTATTTTTACAACATCGGTTTTACTTTTCAAATATTCGATTCTTTCTTGAATTAATTTTCTTTGTAATCCTTTTCCACGATATTCTGGTTTTACAAAACAGCTTCTAAGATACCAATGACCAGAAAAACATTTTACCGAAGCCGCAGCCAAAAGTTTTGAATCTTCAATAACTGCAAAATAATTAACTCTGTCAATTACTTCATTAAGATATTCTTTGTTTAATTGATTAATTTCCTCAAGATAATCTTTCAATTGATTTTTATCTAATAACATAACAAAAAAGATAACTAATAATTAATAAAGATTTATGTATCGGATTTAACGTTGTTCCCCCACTAATCAGTTTTGAACGCATCAATTTCCTACACTAGCCAAAGTAATTTCTGCCATTATTTTCAGTGTTACCGTTAGTGTCCCAACCCTTCTTTGTTTTTTCAATTATCAAAAGAAGTTCTTCCTTTAACTCTTGCCACATATCAAATGAAGATTTAATGAAACTAATTTCACCTTCCAAATTGAATTTCAAATCAAGTGTAATTACTTCAATTTCCTTTTTTGCAAGTTTCTTGTAAATTAATTGAAGGCTCGCCATGTCTTCGGTGTTTAAATTCTTTAACATAGAAAAAACAAATAGCGGAGCATTTGTTGGTTGAATAAGAGTTTCAATGAATCGTAAATACGTCGAAAACTTTTCTGAAACATAACGCCTAATTTCTCTAACTAAAACCTCTGTCTCCTCTTCTTGAATCTTCTCAATTTGAAAATCCAAATTCAACTCCTCAAAACTCGG
>JAACWB010000029.1 GCA_009992215.1 archaeon | reverse complement strand
ATAGTTCTTAAAAATTAATAATTCTTCTAAGTTTGATGAAAACACCTTACTTAAAATTTCATAAAGAAAAATTAATCAATAATTATAACACATTTCAGAAAGTATGTGAAGAACATTTCAATAAAAATTTCCAAATTTGTTTCTCAACTAAAACAAACACAAATCCCCTAACAATTGAAACTTTAAAGAAACTAAATTCAGGTTTTGAAGTTGCAAGTCTTCGTGAATTAAAGCTAACACCAAAGAAAAATTTCAGAGTACTAAACGGCCCAGCAAAAACCCATGAAGAATTAAACGAAGCAATAAAAAACAACGTACTAATTTTCATAGACTCATTTTCAGAATTTAACAAAATACAATCTGTTAATCCAAATAATTCTGGCGTCCAATTAGGAATTCGTCTCGGAAACAAAAATTCAAAATTTGGTTTCTCTTCTTCACAGTTTAAAGAAGCGTTCGAAAAAATAAATCCCATCGGAATTCAACTTCACCAAGGAACATTAAATAAATTCAATGAATTTCAAAAAAACTTAAAAGAACAAAAGAAACTAATTTCGCCATACTTAAAAAAAATAAAATATCTTGACTTTGGAGGAGGTTTTCCAGACAACTTCCAACTAAAAAATCTAGGACTAACATTAACTGATTACATAAAAGAAATTAAAGAAACTTTCAAAGATTTCAGAGGAATTTTTATTTTTGAACCTGGAAGAAATTTAGTTTCTGACACTTACACATTAATTACAAAAGTGATAACAATAAAAGAAAAAGATGAAACGACATACGCAATTCTTGACGCTGGAATAAACATACTCTCCAAAATGACTTTAGCAAATTTCAAATTTAATAAAATAACTTCCCAAAAAAAGGAAACCATAACTACAAAAAAAGTTAGCGCCCAATTAGGGAGGGAGGGACGCGTTTCAGCGATTTGGGACGTGGACAATAAGGTGCAAACTTACACTCTCGCAGGACCTCTTCTTTTTGGAAACGACATTTTAGGCAAATGGCACGGCAAAATCTCTGAAGGAGATTTTTTTGAAGTCGAAAACGTCGGAGCCTACTGTGAAAATCTTTCTTGGGAAATTATTTATGAAAAGGTGAAAGTTTTATAACTCATTTTCTAGCAAATTCCAGATTAACAATTTGAAATAAAATATACCTTATCGTATCAACAATTTTCATTAAATAATATGTCAAAAAAGGATTTTCCTTAAACAATATTTGAAACTCTTCAACCCTAATATCTTCAAGAATAATTTTTGACACTTTTTTAGAATCGTATTTAAAAAAAACATCATAAACATTCTCAAGTTCTTTATGCAGTTTAGAATAATACACCAAAATATCTTTACTTACCTTTTTTTTGTCAAGACCATTTATAATAATAAATTTATATTCATTAGCAAGTTTTTCCAAAAACATTAAAATGGTATAATAAAATTCACTCCCTATTTTACCTCTGTTTACAATTCTCTGTAAATATAATACCTGCCGATTATTAATTTCTTCCAAATTTAGAATCATATTCAAATCTTCTCCATTCTTCAAAAAATTATAGAACAGTTCATCCATTTGAAGTATCCCCTGAAAAATTCTTTTCATAACAATCTCAAATTCCTCTTCTTTTTCAACTGAAATACTTTTAACAACACATTCACCTTTATTTTGCGAAACCAATTCAAAACCTATAAAAAAATTAATAATGGCTTTCTGTATTACATTTGCTATTTTTGGATCCGGATAATGGAAAATAACCTCTTCATAACCATTTACATAAACTGCCTGAATATGACGATAAACATACAATCTATTATCGCTTTCAAGATTAATCTCAATTTTTCCCCCTCTCTTTTTCCTATTAGAAGAAATCAAAAGTCCCTGGCCCTCTTCACTAATATCTATTTCATCTCCCTTCTTAATGCCAAATTCTTTAACCCACTTTATGGGTAAACTTACCATCATACTACTTGGGCCCTGAGAAACCACTTTTCTTTTCATAAAATAGTAAAATCTAGTAGATTTTATAAAATTTACTAAAATTTAAATTATTTAAATTATATTAAGAAAATATATATAAAATTAAAATTGTTATCACTGATAAGTAAACAAGGTAAAACAAAATGAAAAGTATAGATTACAAAAAAGGAATTAATAGAGGGGTTATTCGGGGATGTGCTATTTCACTGTTGGCATATTCTATAAATGTTTTATATCCTCAAATAAAATTAACACAGGCAAAAGCAGAAAAAGATTATATTATTCCAGGAAAACTTGAACTAATAACTGAAGACTCAAACAAAAATGACAGTATTGAAACCATCGTAAAATATGATAATGTGGAATATAAATTAAAATTAAATAAAGAAGGAGAACCTTATTTAGTAAAATGAAAAATAAATACAAAAAAGAAGCAATAGAAGGAATATTACAAATTACTGGACCATTAATCTACCATGATGGGCAATTAATTGATACAGGATACAGAATAGATGGAAAAAACCACATACAATCCTCATATTTCCATGGACAAATTCCTTCATATTTTGAAGGAAAAAAAGTTAGATTAGAAGAAATAAATAATGAAAAATATTTTGGATTAGTTAAAATAACAATTCAAACATTAAAAATGTTAGAAAACACCAATAATATAAGCTGTATATTCTCCTTCACAATGAAAAATCTCATTAACAAAAATTTTGATTGGTGGAAAACATTAAATAAAAATGATAAAAGCAATAATTTTTGATTTAGGAGGAGTTGTCCTAAATAGGGGCCTTTGGATATTTGAAGAAAAGATTTCAAAAAAATTTAATATTCCTCTTGAAAAAATTGTCCAAACAATGATAAAAAATTATTATAAAGATTATTTTTCAGGAAAAATAACTGAAGAAGAATACTGGACAAAGTGCTTAAATGAACTAAACATAAAAGAAGATTGGAAAAAATTAAGAGAAGAACTAATTAATTGTTTTCAAGTTCAAGAAAAAGTAATTAAAACAATTGAAATGTTAAGAAATAAAGGATATAAAACTATATTATTGTCTGACCAAACAAAAGAGTGGTGGCCAATCTTAGATAAAAAATATTCAATCAACAAAAAATTTGATTTTACAGTGATTTCTTCAGAAACAGGATACAATAAATCAGATTTAGAAATTTACAAAATAGCATTAGATAAATCAAAAGAGAAAGCACAAGATTGTATTTATATTGATGATTTGAAATATAATTTAACCCCCGCAAAAACCCTTGGAATGAAAACCATCCATTTTCAAAATCCAGAACAATTAAAAGAAGAACTTAACAAAATCTTCAATATTCAATAAATCTTCAAATCAACAACGTAATGATCCACTTTTGGCCTGTACGATTTAACCCTCTGCGGATTAACAATTTTTGCCTTTCGCCCACTCTCTTCAAATAGCGCTTTAACTCTTTGTAAATCCTCTTTAACATTATCTGTTCTAATTAGCGCGTCATAATGAACTATTCCACCTTTTTTTAAAATTGACAAAGCATAAGGAATAAATTCAACTGGTTCAGGTAAATAGCCCATTAAAACTCTGTCAGCAATAACTCCTCTACTTAGTAATTCCCCAACAACTTTTTTACTGTCTCCTTCAATAACTTCAATATTACTAATTTTATTTTTCTCAATCCCTTTCTTCAACCAATAAATTGAATCTTTATTTTTATCTATTCCATAAATTTTTTTGGGCTTTGCAAGTTTAGCAATTGGTAAACTAAAGTAACCAATTCCAACAAACATATCAACAATAATTTCTCCCTCTGTTACTAGTTTCGGGAGTCGTCCTCGTTCACTAACATTTCCTTTAGCAAACATAATTTTCTTTGCATCATAACAATACCAAACCCCATTCTCCAAGTTTTCAACTATTGAATTATCAACCCCCGCAATTAATTCTATTTGTGGACGACGAAGTTCTCCAGTAATTTCACCAACTTTCACATAAACACTTTTTATGCTAGGAAAAATTAAAAGAATCCCTTCCCCAATAACTTGATATTTATCTTCTAACTCTAAAGGCAAATTAACAATAATTTTATCCCCAACTTTTTGAAAACCAGCTGGCACTAATTCAATCTCTTCCCTAGTTAATTCTTCTCCAATTCTCCCGATTAGTTGTGACTTAAATGACATAAAAATAAAACTAAAACCCAAATTAAATAACTTTCTGAACTAATTAAAAAAATTAATAGAAAAAGTTTAAATACTAAAAAGAAATGAATACATGATTAAATAAAAGATGGAAAATACACAACCAAATAATGAGGATATTCCTCCCCTAATTTCTAACTATTTGCATCTCCCAAAAGCTATTTCTGAACCAGACTTATTAAAAATTGCACTTGAAAAAAAAGGAATAATTCTTTCACAAAAAGAAATTGAAGACATAAAAAAAGTAACCGAAAAATACCCAATGCGGATTAATTCACATTATTTATCTTTAATCAAAGAAAAAAATGATTCAATCTGGAACCAGTGTATTCCAAAAATTGAAGAGATTGAAGAAACAGAAGGAGTTGAAGACCCTCTTAATGAAGAAGGAAGTATTCCTTTCTTAACACATAGATACCCAGACCGTTGTTTACTTTTAGTTTCAAATACATGTGCAATGTATTGTAGATTTTGCACAAGAAAAAGAAAAGTTGGAGAAGTAAGAAAAAACCCCTCAATTGAAGATATTCGTAAGGCAATAAAATACATAAAAGAACACCCTGAAATTCGTGATGTTATAGTTTCAGGAGGAGACCCACTTTTACTTGGAGACAAAACCCTTGAAAAAATACTTTTTGAATTAAGACAAATTCCCCATCTAGAAATGATTAGAATTGGGACAAGAGTTCCTTGCGTAATGCCAGAGAGAATAACAGATGAACTTTGCCAAATGTTAAAAAAATATAAAAAAAGACCAATTTTATACATTAACACTCATTTTGAACATCCAAATGAAGTAACAGAACAATCAAGAATTGCTTGCGAAAAATTAATTGATTCAGGGATACAACTGGGAAATCAAAGTATTGTTCTAAAAGGGGTGAATGACGACCCTGAAACATTCAAAAAATTAAATCAAAAATTACTTGCAATTGGTGTTAAACCTTACTATATTTACCAACCAGACATGGTCAAAGGAACCTCACATTTTAGAGGACCAGTAGAAAATGGACTAAATATAATAAAAGGTCTTCGAGGACACACAAGTGGAATGGCAGTTCCTCATTTCGTAATTGATTCTCCCGGGGGCGGAGGAAAAATTCCAGTCCTACCAAAATATGCAACACTAAATGAAGACGGAACAGTTGATATGATTAATTACGAAGGGAAAAAATTTAGATATCCTTAATGATTATAGTTAAAAAGTTCTAGCTAGTACTTTCTCTTATTTCAACAAGGAAATTTCTTCGTAATTAGGGCGGGCATTCAAAAAAGGGCGGGTGTTTGAAATATTATAACGAAGAAATTTTATAGAATCACTTATATTTTTCAAATTCTTTTTTCAAATAATTTTTTGTTTTTCTAGGGTGTCTTCGACAAAAATGTTCAATTATACTAGATGAATGATGAGCATGGGAATAATTCATTCCTTCTGCCATTAAATTTCTTTCATGAACTTCATGAAGTAAGACAAATTTTCTTTCTCTAAAAGACAAATCATTATCAATCCAAATTTCATTAGCAGGAATAAACGAATAAACTTTGTCGTGCCCCCCTTCAGTAAAATCAATAAAATATTTGTCTCTAACAAGTTCACCATCAACAACCCAAACTTTTAAATTTCCTTCACTATATTTTTTCAAAAGTTTCTTGTGTATCATGTCAACAAAATTTCCTCTTTTCTTTTTTGCCTTCAAAAAATATTTTGATTTTTTTCTTTCCTTCTCTTCAACTAAGTCTGCTTTGTCAATTGCCATAGAATAGGAAAGTCCCTTTTCCATTAAATGATATTCAACAATCATATGACTAACATAAAAATCAACCTCGCTTGGAGAATATTCTTTGTCTATCCAAAACTCTTTTTTTGGAATAAACTTGAAACGAAAATGCTCTCCAAAATTAGTAAACTCTTCATTTATATTTTTCCTAATATAATTACCATCAACATAAAAAATATCAAATCCCAAAACAGATTTTATTTTTGAAACATAAAGCTTTTTCATTTAGAGATAAAATAATTAAGAGTTCTTAAAATCTTCTTTCAGATAATTAATTTCCTTTCCTTCTTACTAATTTTGAATTATTTTTGAGATAAATCCCTCTCGGAGGTTCTCCTTAGCTATACAAGAAAATTTCTTCGCAATTAGGGTGTGGCGGGACGCGATTCAGCAATTTGGGCGTGAGCAATAACAAAGAAATTTTCAAAAAACAAATATTTAATTTTAATTGGACTTAGTAAATCAAAGATTTCCTTTTATCCTCAAAATTAAAATTTCTTTTAGCCTAATTTTGAATTATTTTTAGATTAAAATTAAAGATTTTTCGTTGCGTTGTGTAGCATCGCTACACGAGTAACAAAAATCTTTGACTTTTAGTCAAAAAGAAACAAAATTAAATTTTGTCCAAGATTTCAACCCGAATCCCTTCCGCCTCACAAAGTTCCTTAAATTCAATAGCATCAGCTTTTGTTCCAACAATAGTTCCCCAATGCATTGGAATTGCAACTGTTGGCTTAATTAACTTTGCAGCTTCGCTCGCTTCAACAGGGTCCATTGTAAAACGCCCACCAACGGGAAGAAGTGCAACAAAATTTTGATTATATCCAGTTAACTTTTCCATTTCAGGAATTTTGTCTGTATCCCCTGCATGATAAATTATAACTCCATTTGTTTTAATTAAATAACCAACAAGCCCTTCTTCTTTAGAATGAAAAGGCTTGTCAACATTATAAGCAGGTAAAACCAAAACTTTAACTCCAGAAAAATCAAATTCTTGTCCAACTTCAACTAATTCAATTCTAACAGGAATATCAAATTTATTGACTTTACTTTGTGAATCTGGGGTCACAAGAACTCTTGTTCCAGGTTGAATAATTTTATTTAAATCCTCTAAACTACAATGATCATAATGGCTATGTGTAATTAAAATTAAATCGGCTTTCGGCAAATCATCCTTAATTTGATAAGGGTCAATATAGATAATTTTTGAATTCTTAATTAAAAATCCAGAATGACCAAGCCAATTAATATCAACCTCTTTAAACTTCATAAAAACATGTAGGTGGAATGCTTTTTAAGTTTTTCGAGGGTAAAATTATTCTATTTTTTCTGCTTTATCATAATAAGCTAAAAAGAGTATCAATAATTCAAGCTTATATAATTTTAATTTTAAAAAAATAAGTTTTAGTATTGGGAGGGTTTGGGTGGACCGTTTTTGAATATAAATCATAAAATTTATTTTTTTAAGAAAAAATTATTCTAAAAGACGTTTCATGAATATTTCTTTGTCTTTTTCCTGAATTTTTGAAGAACCAGCCATTTTATGCCCGCCACCGCTTGCATCAGAAAGTCCATCGACACATTTTTTCATTAAAGCGCCAACATCAACTGAACCACTTTGATTTCTTGCACTGAACTTCAAAATTCCTTTCCATCTTTGCATAAAAACAAAAGTATATTCTGGTTTCATTTTTGAAACAAGAGTAGTAATTGCAGAAACCAAATTAAACTTTGTATCAATCTCATAAAAATATAATTTTCTCTCTTGGTAAAACTTACTTTTTTCTCCAAACTCATTAACAAGTCTGTCAACTTCATCTTCAATTATTTGATGTACTTCTTTTAATTTTTCAAGATTTCTCTCTTTAACTAAATCATAAACATACTTTTCATTTCCTTGATAATAAACAAGTCCCGAAGCAATAATTCTTGAATTTATTCCAGGAGTTGTTGAAGAAATATTTTCATAATTAACATCAGGGTAAACAGATTGCAAATACTCTAAATTCTTTTTTTCCTTATATGAAAAATCAGAAAAAATTGCAGCACAATTTAGCCACGTCCACTTTTCAGAATCAATTATTCCTTCTCCAAGAAAAAAACAAGTCATCGCGCTACAATCCTGTGAATCTGTTTTAATAATATTATTCCAATTTTTAACCTCTTCATTCATTGGATGATGATCAATTAAAAAAACATCCATTTCTTCTCTTAATTCTTTAAATCCTTCAAAATCAATTGAATCAATTCCCAAGTCACAAAAAAATACTTTTGTAATTCCTTTTTCCTTTAACTTAACAGAAATTTCTTTTACCATATCTTTGCGAATATCTGTAAAATCAATATAATCAATTTTAATTCCCTTCTCTTTTAAAATCTCTTCCAAAAAAACAGCCGAAGCTAAACCATCTAAATCAATATGAGAAACTATTCCGACCTTTCCATAAAGCCCAATAGAATCAACAAAATTAAAAAATTCTTCACGTGAACCCTTGATATAATTTAGTTCCATAAAAAATAAAACAAAAAGGACTTTTTAAGATTATTTGATATTTTCTGCCTTTTCATAAGCAGGTAAAAACAATTGTTTCATAACTTTTGCAAAAGCCGAATCACGAATAAGTAAAGTTGTATTTTTCTTAATTAACCCAATCATAACTTCTTCATCATCTAAAATTGAGAGAGCAATTCCCTCATTCTCAAATTTTTTCATGGAAGGAATAACCTTAATCAATTTATCAACATCTTTTTTAGTTTCATCATCATAACGAACAAGTTCCTTAACATCTAAATTTTTATTTTTCTTATTCCAAGTTTTACGCTTTTGAATTGTATCTGAATTAACTCGCGGTTTCCATTTTATATTATAAGCATATTTTTCAACCTTTTTCATATCTTCAGCAATTTTCCAAAAACCCTTATCTCCTTTTGCAATAGCCAAAAAATCACCTTCTTTTTCATCATAAAATTGTTTTAATTCCTTAACTTTCTCTTTTGCTTCATCAAGCATTTTTTTTCTTTCATCAATTGCTTTTTCTAAATTTTCAGGAGAAGAAGAAACAAATTTCTTAGTTTTTTCAGGAACAACACGAACAAAACCTTTGTCGATTAAAGACTGTAAAACAACGTAAATCTTTCCGTAAGGAACTCCTGCCCTGCTGGAAATTTCCGAAGCTGAAAGTTTTCCATGTTTAACTAATTCTGAATAAACTTTACCTTCATTAACATTCATCCCAATCTCTTTGAACAGTTCTTTTTCATCCATAATAAAATAACAAAATAAAACATTATAAAATTATCTATTTTGCAACCCACAAGGTTGTTGCATATATTTATATAATAACCAAAATTATGACTATTACGGAGTAAGAACAATGACATTAGGAATACCCACTCAAAGCGATGTGAAAGACGAAAAATATAAACTGGCATTAAAACAAGAAGAAATAGAAAATAAATTAAGATGGATCCCAACATCAAAAGTAGAAATTCTTAATGCAATAAATTCTAATTACAAAAAAACAGATGTTTCTGCAACAGAAGCATTAGATAAATACATAAAAGCAACACATAATTATGAAAATGCTTTATTTGAAGGAAACAGAAAAGAAATAGTAAAAGGATATGTAAAATATTTTACAAACACTCATCCAAATGAAAAAAGAGTTAATCAATCTGCAAGATTTCCAGAAATATTAAATTATAAAATTCCAATTAGAAACCAAAAAGTAAAAATTAAAGAAACAAGTAAAATTCGACAAAAAATTAACCCAAATGAAAAATACAAAATTCAATTTAATCCATATAGTTTGTTAATCTCAGAACTAGATACATTCAAATATGAACTAAAAAATTCTGTAAAGGAAAGAAATAATCTTGAAGACCTTTTATCTATGGAAAAAGTAATTGATGATTTTAATAATAATGCAAATATTGAATTAGCAAAAGATAATTTAATGAAACGGTTTCAAAGTCCATATAGTTTTGAAGGAGATAAAAAAACAGAAGCATACAAATTAAATCGAAAACATAAAGAAATTTCAAATGAAAGTAATCTTTATTTAAGTTTTCACGAAAACTATTGGATAACTGAAGACGGAACACACATCCCAATAGAAGGAGATCTTCCAAAAACAAAATACGAAGTAGAAAAATTCTTAGAAAATACAAATCAATTAAGGGAATTAATTGAAATAGAAATTAAAAAAACTGGAACAATAATTTTTAATGGAATTCTAATCGATTCTTATCAAGGATTGATTGATAATTTCAGAAATCAAACACAACAAATAAATTTACCAGACCATTTCGGATAAAATGACAAATCCATTATACAAAAAATATATGGGGCAGGAAAACCAATTATTGAATCAACCAATAATGGGATTAACATTTTTTGAAGATTATCTTGGGGATTGTAAAAAGGGAATTTGGCAACATATTTTAGTACCAACAAAAATAGAATTTCAAAATTACTCAAATATGGACCTTTCAACAAAAGAAGAAGACAAAGCAAAATTTTTACAAAATAGACCTTATGTTCTATATGCTCCTGCAAGTACATTCATTCAAACAGATATAAAAAATAATCAAAAGAATTTTTTAGATACGTATAATTTAATTGGATTGACAAAACCAGGAGAAATGGATTCCAGCATTAGAATTGAAAATAAACCTTTATTAGAACAAGAAGAACCATTTAGACATGTTGTTGGAATTGGATATGCAATAGGAAAAAAAGCAATTTTAGATTTTTATAAAAAAGTAGAAAATTCAAACATTTATTTACCAAGACATAATAAAGTAAATGAAGTTATTGATTTACTAAATTACAACCATGAATCAATTCAATCGCTGGAAAAATTAATTGAAACATTGGAATCAATAAGCAAAATATAATTTACCTTAACCTTTCTTCCTATATTTCTTAACTACACTATCAACAAATTTTGTTTTGAATTTTTTTGTTTTCTCATTAATATCAATTAAAACTTGTGCATCACGTCCAAAACCAGAATTAATAACAACTGTCTTCCCTAACTTTCTACGCCCATAATGTTCATGTATATGGCCCCCAATACATATATCTGGTTTGTGTCTAAGACAAAAATTTCTCGCAACTGTTGAACCAGCATGTTTTCCATTAGCATAATTATTTTTATCAATAACTTTATCCAAAACTCCATAAGGAACATTATGACTAATAAAAATTGAAATTAGTTTCTTGTCTCTTTTTTTCCATAACATTGAAAGCCTATTTGGAATTTTATCTGAATACTCTTTTAATTTTTTCCGCTTTTCTTCTGAAACTTTAAGTTTTTTTACTCTTTCAAGTCTCTCTGGCCCACTAATCAAACCAAAACCTAAAACATTAAATTTGTCTGAATAAAGACCAAATTGTAAATCATAAATGTTTTCTAATCCCTGAACTAACTTTTCATTACTATGACGAGCAAGCCACCAGTCAAGCCAAGTCTTCCAATAAGTATAGTCATTTTTATCCATATCTTTTATTTTTGTAGGACCATAACTATTATCCCAATTTCCAGGAACAAAAAAAACTGGAACGCCAAATGAATTCAAATATTCCAAAACCCTCCTTCCGACTTTTGTTTCTTCTTCCAAAATTTTCTCATGTTTTCCAACACCGAGTTCAGCATTAACAAAAGCATCAAAGTTGGGAACATCATCTTTTAATTTTTTTACCAATTGAAAATATTTTTTGTAAAGAGGACGAAGTAATTTATCACTACAAACATCTCCAACTTGAATTATATAATCAAAATCCTTAAAGTGGATTCTTGGCATTTTGCCATGCAAATCTCCAACAACTAATATTTTTACCACTTTATTTTATTAAATAATTTAAACAATCATTTGTAAAATTTAAAATATCTTCAAAATCTTCAACAGTTAATTTCTTATTAATTATTTTCTCTGAATTTTTTGGTAGTTTTATCTTATTCTTGAATTGAATATTAAATTTTTTTATTAAATCTTTTTTTTGAAAATTTCCTTGATTTACTAACATTGCCCGAAGAAATGTTTTAAATAAAAAATAAAGTGAATCATATTTAGATTTTTCTTTTCCAAGGGATTTTCTTAAAGTATGTTTTTGTTCAACAGATAAGATTTCAAAAAGATGTTGATTTGTTAAATTAAATTCATCTTTCAAAAAAGGATTTTTTCCAAAAAGAATAATTTTTTCTTCCCTTACTAAATTCTTATAAAAAAATAAATCATGGGGATTATACACAACATTTAAATCTTTTTTTCCCAAAGGAATTATTGTAATAGAAAGATTCCCCTTCCTTTTTCTGTCTCCAACTCCTCCAAAATCAAAAACTAAATTTTTATTCTTTTTTTCAAAAAGTTTTATTATTTTTATTAAATTGAGAATATTTTTTACAGAAACAATATCTTCATTAAAAAGTAATATTAAATCAACATCATTAAATTTTTTAGAATAAACCGAAGAACCAAATTGAACTATTGCGGATAAATTAAGCTTTTCTCTACACTCTTTTACAAGCCCTTTTAAGATTTCTTTAGTTTTCATATTAAACATATTAAAAAATCATAGCTTAAATAATTATTCAATTCCTTCAACTTCCTCGTCCAACTGAATCAAATCTTCTTCGTCGTATTTGGTGGGCGGCTCACTTTCTTCTATCATTTTGATTATAATAAACGCACACCAAATTTTGGTGGCGAACATCTTCTGAATTTAATCCATGCAAAGCCAAATTCACGGAGTGTGAGTTAGGTCTGAATCAATTTCTATCATAGTCTTTTCTCTTTTTCAAAAAACATTCAAGTTTATAAAAATTTATCTTCTTCTTATTTTCTTTCCTTTCTGTCTGCCCCCAATTTTGATTTATTTTTGAGTTAGTTTGAAATTTCAATCGACAGTGCGTACTTCGGTACGTACTCGTCGGTTCAACATTTTAAAACAACCAAAAAGAAACAAAATTAAGGAGACAATCTTCGCATCTTTCGCGGAAATGCTATCGCATCTTTAATGTCACTTAATCCACAAATCCAAGAAATTACTCTTTCTACTCCCATTCCAAAACCCCCGTGAGGTATTGAACCGTAACGTCTTGAATCAAAATAAAATTCATAATTTTCTAAATTTTCTCCTTCACGAATTAAATTTTCTTTTATGACTTCAATATTTTCTTCCCTTTGACTAGCTCCAAAAAGTTCTCCATAACCTTCAGGACCAATAACGTCAAACCCTTGAACTGTTTTTTCTTCTTCGGGTTTATCAATTGTTTCAGGAGATTCCTTCATGTAAAATGCTTTAACAGCCTTAGGATAATTAGTTACAATTACTGGAGTATCAAAGAGTTCAGACAATTTATCTTCTTCAATAGTTCTAAGATCTTTTCCCCAAGGAATTTCAAAATCAAATTTCTCCTTTAATAATTTTAAAACCTCAGTATAAGTTATTCTAGGAAAATCCTTCTTAACAGTTGCATTAAGAGTTTTTGTATCACGCTCCAAAATTTCTAATTCTTCTTTATTATTTTCCAAAACTCTTTTTACAATATGCTTCATTAAATTCTGTGCATAATCTTGTAAAATATCAAAAGTTGACCAAGGAACTTCCATCTCTGCATGCCAATATTCTGTTAAATGTCTTGAAGTGTTTGACTTCTCCGCCCTAAATGAAGGAGCAACCGTATAAATCTTTCCAAGAGCAAAAATTGCAGTTTCAGCATGAAGTTGCCAAGTTTGCGCCAAATATGCTTTCTTGTCAAAATACTTTACTTCAAATACAGAGGAACCACTTTCTCCAGCTGCACTAAGAATTGTTGGTGATTGAAATTCAGTAAATCCTTCCTTCCTATAGTATTCATGAATAGCGCCAAAAATTGTTGATCTAATTTTCATAATAGCAGTCATCTTACGACTTCTAAGCCATAAATGTCTTCGGTCTCCAAGTAAATCCTCATTCAAATCTTTATTGATTGGGAAATCTTCAGCAATATGAACAATCTCAATATCTTTTACTGTTACTTCAAATCCAGTTGGAGCACGCGTATCAGCCTTAATCTCCCCAAACAATTTAACGCTTGATTCAATCTTTAATTTATCAATTTCTGCCCAAACTTCATCTGAAAAATCTTCCTTTTTCAAAACACACTGAACAATATCACTTGGGTCCCTTAAAACCAAAAACTTAACTTTGTTCGAACCCCTAAAACGGTAAACCCATCCACGAATAGCAACGTCTCCTTTTCCTTGCTTCATCGCTTCCTTAATCAAGATAAAATCTTTTTCCATTGTAAAAAGTATAGAAACCTCTATTTTTAATTATTGTTATTATTAAAATAATTAATAGCGTTCATAAAAAAGCTAAAGAATTAAACTTTATAATTATTTTTACTTAAACATATTATTTCAAGTTATTTTCAACTTCTTTAATTATAGTTTCACATTCTTTAAGTAATACATCACAATCTTTCCGGATATCTTTTTTTGAGTGTCTATTTCTATGTCTTTTACCTTTTTTTGAAATTGTGAGATTTGCATCCAACTCGTGAATTATCTTATTTCTCTTTTGAAATATTTCTCCAATCATTTTTCTATCTTTATCAATTAATTTATTAATACCCAGAGCAGAACGACATTTGTCAAGTTCTTGAGTATTTTGTAAACTGCCATTAGTTAAATGTTCAACATATTTTTTTATTAATTCCTCTTGAGGAGAATCCGAAATTAATATTTCTGCAAGAAATTTTCTTCCTTTACTCTCATCATCATATTCTAAATCTCCTCTTAATTCCTTCACAATATAAGTGATAAAACCTTTTTCTGAATTTTCCAATTTTACTAATTTTGGAAGGCAATCTCTAATTAATTGTTTTAATGTGGAATCAAGTCCTGAAGCAGCAAATGTTAATGCCGCCCTAAGCAAGTCTATTTCTTTATTTGCTGGTGCAGCTTGCCGATTGGTATTTTTTTCAAATAATTCAAAAAAAGATTCTATTGATTCACGAGTTGAATCTAAAATAATTCTAGCTTTTTTTGTTTCATCAAATTCAATCATTTTCTAAAGAATAATTTAAATTTTTTAAAATTATCCTTTCTAAAACCAATTTTGAATTATTTTTGAGATAAAATTAAAGATTTTTATTGCGTTGTGTACTTTGCGTACACGAGTAATGAAAATCTTTGTATTTTAGCCAAAAAGAAACAAAATTTTTAGGGAGTTATTCTTGTTCTATCTCTCGGGAATAGCACAACCTCACGAATATTTTGAATTCCTAAAAACAACATTGTGAGTCTTTCAAGTCCCATTCCCCAACCCGCGTGAGGCGGAGCACCATATCTGAAACTGTCAATATAATCCTTGAAATCTTTTGGGTCAAGGTCTCTTTCTTGTAATTGCTTTTCTAAAATTTCAGGAATATGAACTCTTTGTCCGCCTGAAGCAATTTCCATTCCTTTGTAAATAGCATCAAACCCTCCAGACAATCCTTCGCCCTTTGGCATAATATAAAACGGTTTCCCTGCAATTGGCCAATCATGAACAAAAACAATAGTATCAGGATAAAGTTCCCCCAACTTCTTTTCAGCGTCAGTATTCAAATCATGTTCACCACAAAAAACACCTTCTTTATACATCAAACCGCGAACTTCTTCAAAAGTTAAATATTTAGTTTCAGGAACTTTTAACTCAACATTCAAAATTTCCAAATCTTTTTTGTTCTTTTCTAAAAGTTCTTTAACCATAAATTGGACAACCTTAGCCAAAACTTCCATAACCTTAAACTCATCACAAAATGCTTCCTCATAATCAAATTGTCTTGCTTCATTCAAATGTCTAATTGTGTTATGTTTCTCTGCACGCCAAACTGTAAAAATTGTAAAAACCCGCTCAAGTGAACACGCAAGCATTTGTTTATACAATTGACAACTCTGCGACAAAAACACTTCCCGATCAAAATATTTTGCCTTGAATAATTCAGTTCCACCTTCACTTGAAGCACCAATTATTGACGGGAAAACCGCTTCCATCGCACGATTTTCTTTTACCATAAATTCTCTAAACGCTTGCATAATTGTTGACTCAATATTAAAAATCGCCTGAATCTTTGGCTTACGAATATCTAAAAATCTATTGTCAAGCCTAGTTGAAAGTTCCGTTTCAACATTGTTATCATTAATTTGAATCGGAAGTCGCTCAGCTTTATTTATTAATTCAATATCTTCCACAACTAATTCAATGTCAGGACGAACAAACTCTGCCTTAACATTTGATTCCTTTACTTTTCCTTTAATCAAAACAGAATACTCCAAGCCAAAATCCTTTGTCTTCTCCATTAATTCGTCCCCCTTAACAACACACTGAACAATTCCAGTCATGTCACGAATTAAAAGAAATTTAAGTTTTGCAAGGTCACGAATTTCATAAATCCACCCCTTAACTAAAACTTCTTCGCCCGCTTTCAAGTCACTAACAAAAGTTCTTTCCATAATGAAATTAGAAAAGGTTTATTTATTAAATTATTTGTTGTGAAATTATTTCTTTTTCGTAACTTTTTTCTTAGAAACACGAGGTTTTGGGTTTTCTCCAAACTCATCAATTATGAACTTTAATTTTGGATAAAATTTTTCAATCCTCTCTTCAATCATTTTAATAATATACATATATTCTATACCTTTAAAATTAAATCCAAAATATCCTATAACCCAATTCAGAATAGAACTAATATTTTTTTTACTATTCCCTTTTACCAGCTTTAATTTGAATAATTCTTGGTTATTTTTTTTCAATTCTTCTGAAAATAAATCTTTATTTCGGATTATTTCAAAAATAGATATTAAGATAGCTACTTCTAATTTAAAATCTTCTAATACTTCATTATTAATTGTCCCCCATAAATTATTAATAATTCCCAGCCCAGTATTTATCTCCACTCTATTTTTATTTTGGTATTCTTTAAAGATTTCAATAATCTCTTCTTTTGATTTTTTAAAAAGAAATCTTTCTCCTTTTAATAAATAGTTAACATAACTAAAATTAAAATAATCTTCATAATTCCTTTGCTTAACCTCAAGAGTAATTTTGTTTAGAGGCTCATTATATCCAGAAAATTCTCTATTTCTCTCCAACATTTTATTATAAAATATATTAATTAAGTCACTCCTACCTAAACTTATTTCAGAAATTACATTTTCTTTTAATTCGAGTAATTTAACAAAAAATAAAATTGAAGATATCCACGGCTTCTCATGATTTTTATCTACTGCAATAGATAATTTAAGTATAGTTATTATATATCTCGCCAACATATTTTTATCATCCCAATATTGAAAAATCATTTTTTCTTTTTCTTCAGAAGAATACACTTTTTTAACAAAATATCCTCCAAATTCAGATTCATAATCCATCAATTCCAAAAAAAATTCTAAACTAATATTTTTTATTTTGTCTATTAGTTTTTTATCCTCAACACGGTAAATATAATTAAAATGAGATATAAACTCATCAAATCGCAATCCATGAAATTGTCTTTTCAATAACTCAAAGACATATCTGGGATCTAAATTTTTTTTATTAATATAACTAAAAAATAATTCAACAGGCTTTTTTTCTTTTTCAAAAAGGAGAAAGGCAACACCATCCAAAAAACTATTATAATCATTTGCTCTAAAAAAAATAATTAAATCTTCTTCTGGTAAGAAAGATTTCATTTCATTGTAAGGATAATTAAGATCAGTAGATATAATTCCATCTCCTTTTTTTCCATAAAGTATTTCGGAATATTTTTTTTCTATTTCTCCTGCAAAAACAGGATTTTCAAATAAAACATACTGGAAAAAAATAAATTTTTCTTCTAATAAGTTAAAATTAGATAAAGATGATTTAAAAAAATTAAATAATTTCCTATCTTGAAGAGTCAAAGAATTAAAGTAAGCATTTTTAACTTCTACTTGACATCTTACAAAGTTTTCAAACAATTTATATTTTCTTGTATTTGTGAACTGCCCAACAAACTTTCTAAGACCATTTTCAATTCTTTCCAAATCTAAAATATTTAAATCAGTCATTTCTAACTCCTTGTGTTAATTTGTATAGTTCTGATTTCGTAGGCTCAGCAAGCCAAATGAAAGTATCCAAAAATTTTTCTATATTACTATAAATTAAATTGGGTTTTTCTTCCTTCTGAATATATGAAGATAAGGAAAACAAAAGAATTATTTTTATTTTTATATATCCTCCAGTTATTTCCATCAGAGAATTTAATTTATCTAGAATTAAAATCATGTCTTCTAAATCTTCACATCTATCTAAATCATCAATAACCAAAATTAATTCTTCTTTTTTTCCATCTTTAAGAGTTTTTATTAATCTTTTCCAAATAAATTCAAAATTGGATAAATGCATTGGAGGAGTTTTTTTCTTTATTGATACCGTTGAAACCCCAAAATAAGCCAATAAGATCATAACAATTATTGTTCCAATCCCAATTGACCAAGTAATATAATCAGATAAAAAAAGAAAAGAAATAAATCTAGAAACAAACAACACCATTATAAAAAAAACAATAAAATAAGTCAAAAATTTAAGATTATTTAATTTAAATTTTGTCTTGTCTATTCCTTCTTTGGAATCAAACAAATCACTTTCCAATTCTTTTCTTTTATTAAATTCTTTTTCCTTTCCAATATCTAAAAATATTTTCTTTAAAGCATCTGGAGGACTATGCCCCCAAATTGAAGATTTAATAAAACTAATTTCACTTCTAGAAGAATATCTTTTTTTTAACAAATTTATTATACTTGTCTTTCCACTACCAAAATTTCCAAAAATTCCCAAAGAAAGATTTTTATTATTTGAATTCAATATATTATAAATCGGTTCAACATATATTTTATTATGACCTAACTTATCTTCCTCTTCATTTTCAATAGGCTTATCTACTTTCAGATTAAGAAAATCTTTTACCATAAAATATTATTCACAATATTGCTTATAAAAATTATAGTTCTAAACAATATCTATTTCTCTCCCTAATTTGAATTTATTTTTGAGGAAAAATGCTACAATTTCATTTTGCGGTGTAGCGGCGCTACATAAAAAATTAAATTGTAGATTTTAACCAAAAAGAAATCAAATCAACTTCGTAATTATTCCCATAACTTCTGAAGGTTGAACCTTCCCCCCAAACTCCTTCATAACAAGTCCCATATAAGCATTAGGTCTTAAGCCAGGTTTCTCTTTCAAAAGTTTAACAACAAACCCTTCAATTTCCCCCAAGTCTAATTTTTCTACTTTAACAGCATTCTCTAAATCTTCTCCTTTGACAATCTTTTCTAAAATTCCTTTAACATCAACAACTTCAACTTCTTTTGAATTAACTTTTTCTAAAATAAAAGCTAAAACATCTTCATTCAAAATTGAATAAATTTTTTCTAAATCCATATTATACCGAGAAGAAAAATCCTTGGGATAATCAATTAACATATTTGCAATCAACATTGAATTATTGTAATCCCTGTGTAAACTCGAATACAACTTAAATAAATCTAAATCATTCACTAAAATTTTTATTTGGTCTTCCCTAAGTGCTTGTTTCTTTAAATCTTCTTCAAGTTCACTTCGTAACTTAGGTAAATTCTTTTTTACTTCATTAATTAAATCCCGATGAATATGTAAAAGTTCTAAATCAGTTTCAGGATACATTCTAGCACTCCCAGGCATTGGCCGACTAAATTCAGTTGTCCCATCAACCAAACAATTTCTAACTTCACTAGGATTTCCAAATTTCAATTTTGAAAGGAAAAGAAAAACTAATTCTCTAAGTAAAGACTCAATCTTTTCTTTTTTTCCAAGTAACATTAAAAATGCATCATCTTTTTTCATATCTAAAACTTCTTTTAATTTTTCAATTTCATCATTATCAAATTTATATTTTTCTAAATCTTCATCTGAATGAATAATTCCACCAAATCCTCGAGTCTTACATAACCCAGCAATTTCTTTTCCTAGCCAGTAAGGTTTCCCATCAACTTTCCCAAGTTTTCCATTAAATCCATTTAATTTAAATGCAATAAATTTCGCACCAGAATCAATTTGTTTTTTCATCCAATCTAATTTTGGAGAAATAATATTAGTAACATCAACTGTTTTATTTTCCTTAAATTTCAAATCCTTTAATTCCAAATACATTTGTTGTCTAGAAATTTCCAAGTTAACAGTTTCTTCCATAATTTTTGGATCCTGAAAACCTTTAATCTCAACACGGTTCGCCCCCTTAATTGAAATGTTCAAGTCTTGCCTAATTGTTCCAATTCCACGACGAACATTACAACTTCTTAAAATGTCTCCAATAATTAACGCAGCTTCCTTAACGTGTGCTGCATTTTTCAAATCAGGTTTTGTTGTAATTTCTACTAAAGGAATTCCAAGTCTGTCAAGTCTATAACGAGTAAACTTTTCGTTTCTCTCAATTGGCCTAGCTGAATCCTCCTCCAAATAAAGTGAATCAATTCTAACTTTACCCAAACTTGTTTCAATATAACCATCACGAGCATACATAAGTGACCTTTGAAAACCAGAAGTATTAGACCCATCAATTACAGTTTTACGCATAACTTGAGTAATTGGAATAATTTTACAATGAAGTAATTCAGAAATTTGAAGTGCAACAAAAAGTGCATCTTTGTTAATTTCATGTGGCGGTTCCTCATCAAGTTCAACTAAACACGTCGTGTCATAAGCCTCATAAATAAATTCCTTATCTTCCATGTGTTGATATTTTGCAGCAACATCAACTTCTCCAGATTCTCCTTTAACCAAATGAAGTTTTCTCTTAACTTCAAAAAGTGCCCGATCACTTCGTAAAACCCCTGGACAACTACAAAAAAGTTTTCCAGTATTTAACTGCTGATGAATTTCAAGTCCAGCCTTGAATCCAATTTTTTCATAATCAATTTTACTCATAACAAAGAAAGATAAATCGCATTTATTAAATTAGTGATTATTTCTTCCTCTTCTTTAGAAAAAACCTAAAACTAATTAATCCCAAAATAAAAATTAATATTCCGAGAATTATCCAATAAGTTAAATTAGACTTCTTCTCAATTTGCTTTATTTCCTCTTCAGTCTTTCCTTCTTTCCAAGGTTCATCGACTCTTCCTTCATCAACAATATCTTCAACTAATTCATTAATAGGAGTTAAAGTGATATACGCTTTACTATTAACAATAGAATTCAACTTAACCAAAATATCATAAACTCCATCTTCTTGTAAATCAACT
>JAACWB010000028.1 GCA_009992215.1 archaeon | reverse complement strand
ATCAAAATCTAAAATTGTTTCAAAATGTTCTTTAGGCACTACTAATGTATGTCCTTCAACTTCTGGATGTATATCTAAAAAAGCCAAAAAGTTTTCATTCTCCAAAATTTTGTCAGAAGGAATTTCTCCTTTCACAATATTACAAAAGATACAATCATCCATACAATAAAAATAAATCAAAAATATATAAAGTTAATCAATAAAAAAATAAAAAATAAAAAGATAAAATAAATTATAAAAATTTATTTCTTCTTCTTTGCAGGTTTTTTCTTAGCCATTTTTTTAACAGCCTTCTTAACTACTTTTTTCTTAACTACTTTTTTTGTAGCTTTTTTCTTAATAGCAGCTTCAGCTCTTTTCTTTTGTGCTTCTAAAGTTGCAATTTTCTTCTTCAAAGACTTAATGCTAATCTCTAGTTGCTTTGGTGTTTTTGGTTTTGCCATGTATCACCCTCCTTTTTTTAATTGGACGCCAACCGAATGAAATTCGGATTGAGTTTGTATAAACTTAAAACTAACAAGAAAAAAACATTTATATATTTTTTTATTTCTAAAAAAAATTTATTATTGCAAAAAAGAATTTCTCGTCGGGAAAAATAATTTTAAAATAAAATCAAAAAACAAAATTTAATTATTTCAAATCTTTGAAGGAAATTTCTCCCTCGAAAAGTTGTCTTAAAATATTTTTTAAATTTTTAATTTCAATTCTTTTTTGTTCTGTTGTGTCTCTTTCTCTTAAAGTTACAGTATTGTCTTCAACTGTTTTTTCGTCGATAGTAATACAAAAAGGAGTACCTATTTCATCATTTCTCGCATAACGTCTACCAACACTTCCGGATTTATCATAATTAACATTCCATTCTTTTCTTAAATCTTTTACAATCTCTTCAGAAATTTTTTCATAATCTTCTCTTTTAATTATAGGAAAAACTGCTGCTTTAACCGGTGCCAATTTAGAATTTAATTTTAAAATTACATTTCCTTTATCATTTACCGAATATGATTCGTATAAAAATACCAAAAGTGCTCTCTCCAAACCAAAACTAGGTTCACAAATAACGTGAGGTAAAAACCTTTCCTTTGTTTCTTCATCAAAGATAGTTAAATTTTCTTTTGAAAATTTTTGATGTTGACTCAAATCATAATCCCCTCTGTCAGCAATACCTTGTAATTCTTTCCAACCAAAAGGAAAATTATATTCTAAATCCCAACAATCAGTTGCATAATGAGCAAGACTTGCTTTTTCATGTTGAACAATTCTAAAATTTTCTAAATTCGCACCCAAATTTTCAAACCAAGATAAACTTTGTCCCAACCAATATGCATGCCAATCTTTTTTTATTATTCCTTCCTCAAAAGCCTTCTTTAATTTCATAATTTTCATTTCATTCCAACCTTCAGCTAAAACCTGAACTTGTACGTCGGGAATTTCATAAGGACAATCTTCATTTGGTTTAATAAAATATTCAATTTCCATTTGTTCAAATTCCCTACATCTAAATAAAAAATTACGCGGAGCAATTTCATTTCTAAAAGCTTTTCCCATTTGTGCAATACCAAAAGGCGTTTTCAATCTTGCACCTTCAACAATTGATTTAAAATTTGCAAAAATTAATTGTGCTGTTTCAGGACGAAGATATGCAAAACCATCTTCCCCAACATTTGTCTTAAACATTAATTCAAAATCTTTTGCATTAGTAATATCATATTCCCCACCACATTCACAATTTATTTTTCCAAGTTCAGACTTGTCAACTTTTCCTGGTTTTTTGCATTTCTTACAAACAACAAAAACATCACTAAAACTATCAACATGTCCTGAAGCCTTCCAAACATCTGGATGAGTGATAATTGCTCCGTCTATTCCGACAGTATCTTCTCTTCTTTGAACAAAAAAATTCCACCAATTATCTTTGATGTTTTTCTTTAATTCACTTCCTAAAAAAAGATAATCAAAAAATCCAGAAAATCCTCCATAAATTTCTCCAGATTTAGTAATAAATCCTTTCTTTTTACAAAAACTTGCCATCTCATCAATTGAGAGAATTTCTTTATTTTCCATAATAAAATTGAATGAAAATAATATTTAAAAGTTGTTATTAGATATAGACCAACTCTCCCGTGAAAAGAGTTGGTCAATCATATCTACAGATGGATATGATTATGATAATTTATTTATTATAATTCGATATTCAAAAATCTTTCTCCTTGAATAACTTAAAGAAAAAGTGGGCTTTACGCCCACATTATGCCTCGGACAGGATTCGAACCTGCGACTTCCAGCTTAGAAGGCTGGCACTCTATCCAGGCTGAGTTACCAAGGCTCTTTTAACAAATGATTTCAGACTGGATATCCAGGCCGAGCAATATTCAATTGCATCATTTGTTCACGTAACTTTTTCGCAATTGAGTTTGCGAGCCAAGTTACCAAGGCTTATACAATTATAATTGAAGATTGAATTTAAAAGTGTTTTCTTTTGGTAAAAACACATTTTAACAGAGAATTATTTATCATAATCTTTAAATAATAAGACATCTCATCTAATTCATAAGCGGAGGTGGCACAGCGGCTACTGCGGTCGGCTGCAACCCGGCTTTTCGTGGGTTCGAGTCCCACCCTTCGCTTGTTTTTTCTTCAAAATGTTTTCTAATCATTTTGAAATGTCTGAAAAAATAAAGTAACTGGACAAAGTCGTTCGCTTAATTTTCTTTCGAATATTCTCCAATTATTCTAAACTGATTGAAAATTAAATGCTAAACAACAAAGTTGAGTTCGCTTGTTTTTTTCTTCAAAATGTTTCCAATTGATAAAAAATATCTGCAAAAATTAATACATACATAATAAGTAATTTTATTTTTAATTTAAGGATAAAATTTCTCTATAAAAACTATATTACTCATACACAAATAATAAGTATGAGAAGGGCTAGTTTAGTAGAAACTCTAAAGAAAAAACATAATCATTCTAAACAGAATAGAAAACATATAGAAAAATATATCGAAGAACTAGAAAATAAATTCAAGAAAGGAGAAATCACTTACAAAGAATTTATTTCATATTATTATAAAAAAACAGAAGGAAAAACTCCGCATGAATGGAGAGAAACCTATCAAAAATTAGAAAGAGAATACCTAAAAAAACTAGCTCTCTCGAAAATAACTTTATGGGGAGGAGTAATTGTTTTTCTTTTGTTAATCACTTTCTTTTTTGTTCGGCCATTACTAACTGGTTTTGTTGTCGGAGAACAGCAATCAAACTATTTTGAAATTATAAAATTAAACTTTAATCAATCTGGAGTTTACAATTTAACCCCTGAAGAACTCGGAAAATTAACTTCAATTTCTATTTCTGGAAAAATATCAAATTATGGAAAAATAAAAATAACAATTGAAAATTTAACTATCTTTGACACTGAACAGATAAAAGAAAAAAATTTATCAACATCAAATAAAATTATTAGATCAATAACAGGCCAAGTTATAGAAGACCAAAACATAACTCAGCCAAAAGAAACGAGTTTTGATAATCTTCCAATAGAAAAAGAAAACCAAACACAAATTCCTACTCAACCAAAGGAGGAGATTCTAAATGAAACTAGCCCTTCAGAAATTTCTCCTCCTTTAGAGAACATCACTAATGAAACAAATACAAATCTTAACATTACAGAAAACATAACAGAAAAACAAACACAAATTCCTACTCAACCAAAGGAGGAGATTCTAAATGAAACTAGCCCTTCAGAAATTTCTCCTCCTTTAGAGAACATCACTAATGAAACAAGAAAAGAAACAAATATTGAAAATTATTGCTTTGAAACATGTTCTATAAGTTTACCAAAAAAAGAATTTTATGAAATAAAAATAGAAATTGAAAATTCAACTTTATCTTTAGAAAAAATAAATTATAAAATTAAAAATCCAGAGATTGCAAACATAACAGAGAATAAAACACAAATAATTTCAGAAAATATCACTCTAAAAAATGAACCAATAAAATTAGGAGAACCAGTTAAATGGAAAAAGACAATTACTCTAGACGAAAAAGGATCAACAATCGTTGAAATTCCAATTGAATCAAAAAATATTGAAGTAAATAAAATAACAGAAAATGTTACAGAAAATTTATCTTCATCCGAAAAAGCAAAATACTCAATAAAAGGAAAACCTTCTTCTGAAATAAAGAAAAGTTTTTCTCTAACAGGAAAAGTTGTACAAGTACAAGAGACAAATGAAACTATTCAAATAACTATTGAAGATAATGCGACAATCTACGAAGTGGAATATGAAACTTCCCCTCCACAAAAAGAAGAGAATATTATCTCGCCTTCTGAAAAACAAATAAAAATTTATTCAGAAAATGAACTTAATTATACAGAAATTTTAGCATATACAAATTTAGAAGTTGAAACAGACAAAAAAGGAATTGAAATGTATCATTTAGTAGATAATGAAAAAATTAAAATCAATTTAACAAAAAGGGACACAAACAACAACGGAAAAATTGATTATTTGGAATGGATTGTTCCTCATTTATCTAATCAAACATATCTACTTGAATTAACAATAATAAACACACAAAGTTATCCGATGGTTGAAGATAACTGGACTGTCGAATTCACAACAACGGGAATTGCAAACTTAACAATAAAAGGGATAAATGAAACAACATTTGGAGAAAATTTTCCAGATGATTTAAAATTTTTAGAATTACTTTGTGATACCAAATTGCAAACTGCAAGTTTATTCAATAATTCCATATTTATTGAAAATTACGAATGTAAAAAAACCAGCTTTGAAACATCAAAAGTTTTAACTTCAGGTGTTCATGCATTGGAATTTGATTTTGGAGGAGTAAAAGATTATGCAAATAATTTTGCCACATATTCTCCAATAACTTGTTCAGAACTTTGGGGCTTTGATTGTGGAACAGGACCACCTGAAACTGGAGGAGATAATACTTTTGACACTTGTGAAAATGGTCTTGGGGCAGATGAATCAGTTGAACAAATTTATCTCTCATCAAAAACCGTTTATTTAGATGAAGAACTTGAAGTTACATGTGAATTTGACCCTTATACTTCTAACGATGATTTATTTATTTGGTATTACAATGGAACTGGCTGGAACAAAATATTTCAAGAGTTAAACGTTGGAAGTACAGGAAACATTAATAGAACAGTTGTATTCACTCCAAACCAAACAATCGGAACACATTGGATACGTTGTGGAATAATTTATGGAACCGGAACTGATTCAGATAATTGTATGAATACAGGTTCATGGTACGACAACGATGATATGAATTTTACATTAATCTCTTCTAATTTTCCACCCACAACCCCGACCAATATTTCTTGCAATAATGGTGGATGTAACATCACAATAAATTCAGGCGTAGAATTAAATTCTAGTGGTTCAATAGATTCAGAAAACAATACAATCAATTATTTTATTGAAGCATTATTAGAAAATGTCACAACCTATTTGAATACTTCAACAAATTCAATAAAAACGACTTTAACTCCAAGAAACACTTCAACAAAAACATGTTTTCAAGAATGGGGTTTTGATTGTGGAACTGGACCGCCTGAAACTGGAGGAGACAATACTTTTGATTCTTGTAATTATGGTTCTGGTGCAGATGAATCAGTGGAAAAAATTTATATTAATTCAACAAAAGTTTATCCTGGAGACAGGTTATCTGTAACTTGTGAATTTGATCCATACAGAAGAGATGACGATACATACATTTGGTATTATAATGGAACAGGCTGGAGAAAATTATTTGAACATATAGGGTGGGGTTCAAACAAATTAGTTAATGAGACAACAACATTTACAGTAGATAATGTTACAGGAACACATTGGGTCCGTTGTGGAATTGGATATTATACAGATACAGATACATGTCAAGACACAACAAATTATTTTGATAACGATGATGTTAGTTTTAACGTTATAAATCCTTATGGAGAACAAGAAAAAAATAGCACAATAAAAACATTTAATGATTTAGCAATTGACAATACTGAACTAACAAAAATTGAAATAAAAATAGAAATTGATAGTTATAATCCAACATATTCTTCACAAAATGGAAATTTAAAACCCGATTTATTTTTACAAGCATATAATGGAACAACTTGGATTGATTTAGGAGTTTTAGGTTTACCAACAAAATATACTTCCCAAACATTAGATACCACAAACCAAAATTTCACAATTTCCATAACAGACCAAAATATACTGAATTCGTGGCAATCAAAAGTTAATCAAGACATAACAATAAAAGGAATTTATCTAGATTCAGGAGATGAAATTAATTTTACAAATATTTGGATTAATTTAATACACAAAAATTGGATTTTTATTGGTAATCACACAGAACAAAGTTCATTTTATTGGAATACAACAAACATTCCCGAACAAACATGCATTGATTTTAGAGCAAGAAGTATTGATTTATTAGGCTCAAATTCTTTTTCAGATTATTTCATAAAAAATTCTTGTCTAAATATTTCTCATGAATTAAATGAACCTCCAATAATAGAAAAAATATTTACTGAAACAATGACTGATGTTTCTGGAGGATTAAATGAAGGTCCGCTCCCAACAAATATAACGATAAAGTATTCTGTTTTTGATAATAATGGATTTCAAGATTTAATTGATTCTTCTGCAAAAATAAACTTCATAAAAGCAGGAGAAGTTACGCGTAATACAACTTGTGAAAGAATTGTCTCAGAATCCAACGGAAACTACGCAAATTTTACTTGCGAAGTAAAAATGTGGTGGTTTGATGGTCCTGGAACATGGAACATAGAAGCAGAAATTAAAGACAGTGAAAATAATATTGCACAAAATAATTCAAATACATTTTATGTTGGAGCAACTTCTGGTTTCTTTTTGAGACAAGCAAATATTTTCTGGAATGAATTAACACCAAGCGCACAAAACAATCTAGCAACAGATGGAATAATATTAAATAACATAGGAAATACCGAGAAAAACATAGAAATTAATTCTACAAATCTTAAAGGGGAAATTGATAACACAAAAATAATTTATGCAAACAACTTTTCAGTTGGCCCACAAAATGATTGCCTTGAAACAACAATGAACCATTTTAACTTTATAACAATAGAAAATTCACTCTTAACAAAAGGAAACTACACATTAAACAACGGAACAGGACAAGAAGAATTATTCTTTTGTATTAAAGAAATTCCTTCAGACTTAACAGCTCAAACATACTCTACAAATGAAGAAGGAGGATGGATAATAAGAATCTTTGCTGTATTAATTTCAATTCCAAAAAAGAAAAAGAAAAAAATAATTGAAAAAACAAAAAGACTAATAGATGAATTCAAAAATGAAGGACTTAACGAAAATGAAATTTATGAAATTATCAATCCAGAAATAAAAGAAGAAATAAAAGAAAAAAATATTCCAATAAATATATTCACAAAAGAAATAGGGGTTTTAGAAGTGATAGTTAAATATTTTAAAGAAAATTTAAATTTAAGTTACGTTGAAATATCTCAGTTAATTAATAGGGATCAAAGAACAATTTGGAACGCATACAAAAAAGCAACAGAAAAACAAAACAAAACAATTAAAATAAAACCAACAAGTTTATTCATTCCTATTAATATATTAAATAATAAAAAATTAACCTTACTAGAATCAATAATTAAATATCTGAAAGAAAAAGGATTTAATTACAAACAAATAGGTGAAATGCTAAATCGGGACCAAAGAAATATCTGGACAATTAATTCAAGAATTTGTCAAAAAATAAAATAATTTATCTTAAATAAAAAATAATCATTAAGAAAGAAAATTCATTTATTAAGATATGAAAAAATTCACAATTGGACTCTTGATTACATTCGCCCTATTAATTCCATTTGGTGCTGCAACATTAAGCGATTTCTATAATAAAATAACAGGAAAACCAATTTCTGAAGAAGTTCAATTAGAGATAAACGTATCTGGAGGACACGCCCCGACAATAACTGTATATGAGACTTTAATGACTGATGTTTCAGGAGGACTAAATGAAGGTCCATTGACTACAGACATTACAATAAAATTCGAAGCTGATGACTTAGAAGGAATTGGAAACATAAATGATAGTTCTGCAAGAATACAATTTACAAAATCAGGAGAAGATACTCGTTCTGCAATTTGTACTAAAGTGGGTGCAGAATCTTCAGGAACCTCAACTAATTATACTTGCACTGTAACTATGCAATTTTGGGACGGTGCAGGAACATGGATTATTAATGCGAGCATTTTAGATCTAAACGGAAATTATGCTGAAGATACATCAAAAACATTTGCAGTTGGTTCAACAGCCGGTTTTGTAATTTATCCAACATCAGTTGTTTGGTCCGAAATTAATCCAGGAGCAACAAATCAACCAGCATTAAACTCAGTTACATTAAATAACACAGGTAATATTCAAAGAAATGTTGAAGTGAATTCAACAAACTTGTTAGGTGAAACTGATAACACAAAATCCCTTCTTGCGAATGATTTCTCAATAGATATAAATTCTGGATGTGCAGGAACAGGAATGAACCGTTTTACATTTGTTCAAATAGTTGGAGCAACACTTCCAAAAGGAAATTATTTATTAAATGATGGAACAGGCCAAGAGATAGTTTACTTCTGTTTAAATCAAGCATCAAGTGATTTAACACAACAAATATATTCAACACAAGGGGAGGGTGCATGGACTGTAAGAATAGCATAAAATGAAAACAAATAAACTTATATTATCTGGCATCATATTTTTTTCTTTGTTAATTAACGTATCAGCATTTGCTGTTTCATCACAATATTGGGAAGAAAATCCTTTAACAATGACTGAAGGAGAAACAAAACAAATTGAAATTTATTTACAAAACATGGCAGGGACTGAGGACATTACTGCAAAAGGGTCAATAACTGAAGGAACAGGAATTGCAAGATTTATTGAAGAACCAACTTATCTAGTAAAAGCAGGAGAAAAGACAAAAGTAATAATTGAAGTTAAAGCTCCAAAAGGAACAGAAATAAAAAATTATTACATCAAAGTCTCTTTTGAAACAACTTCAGAACAAGGGAATTTTGCATTAAAGAATAGTGTAGAAAGAGTTATTCCAATAAAAGTTGAAACAGAATCTAAAAAAGTAATTTCTAAAACAGCTTTCTATTTGATAATCGGATTATCAGCAATCATAATTTTACTTCTAGTTTTCCTTTTACTTAAGAAAAATAAAAAGAAAAAAAAGAGAAAATAAATTAATAAAAATGAGAAAGATAAATCTGTTCTTTCTAATTATTTTAATTCTACCTTTTTGTCTGGGAATTACAGGAAAAAATGTTGAAGAAAATATAGGATTAAGTATTTCTGTTGGAACACCAACCCCAATAATAGAAATAATTTCTCCAAAAAACGGAACATATTTAACAAATTTAGTAGAATTAATTTTTACTTCCATAAATGCAAAAGAAATATTATTTAATGTGGATAATCAAAATAATTTGTCAATTATTGGGCCAGTGAATTTTAGATTAGGAAATGGTAATCATACAATATATCTTTATGGTATAAATGGAGAATTTATTTCTAAAAAGAAAATCAGTTTAGAAATAAATCCAAACTTATTTGAAATACATTATGAAAATTATTCAAATTATTTTGAAACAACAAATTTTTATTCTTTCCCTTTTGAAGAATATACTTCATTTGAAAATATTACATTAAAAAATGAAAATGGAAAAATACTTTTCAAAGAAAAAATAAATCTAATTGAAGATAAAAACAATTCGGATGGAATTTTGGAAATTGACAAAAACATAAAAATAGGTAAAACAAAATTAGAAATAAATCTTGACGAATTACCTAACTTTAACAAACATGCAATAATAGAATTTTATAATTTTGATTATCAAAATCCAATAATTTATTTAGATGAAAAAATTTGTGATGAAAAAATTTGTAAGATTATTTTTCAAGATAAAAATAAATTAATTTTTGAACTTAATAAAATAGGAAATATTGAACTTAAGGAGGCGGAAATTAACACAATATCCTCTGGAGGAAATTCAAATATCTTAGAAAGGAATAATGAAGAAACAAATCCATTTAATCTAGAAGAAAAACAAATTATATTAAATACCGTGCAAGGAAGAATTATAGAAAAAGAAATTATTATTGAAAACAAATTAAATAAAGAAATAAAAATTGAATTAGAACAAAAAGGACTAGAAGATATTTTAGAAATAAAAAATAGAACAATATTTCTTGCCCCTTCTGAAAAAAAATCAATAAATTTAGAATTCATTGCTAGATTAAATCTTCTTCCAAATACTTACTTGGGAAAAATAAACTTAATAACGGAAGACTTCACCGAAGAAATTTGGATTGTTTTAAATGTTGAACAAGAAAATTCCTTGTTTGATGTTGAAATGAAAATAATCAAAGATGAAAATACTTTTTACCCCGGAGAAGAAATTTTGGTTTTAACAAAATTATATAATTTGGGGAAAACAAATAGAATAGATGCTCTTAATTCTTATACAATAAAAGATAAAGAAGGAAATATTATTTTGGGTTCAGTTGAAACTGTCGCAGTAGAAACACATCTTGATAGCATAAAAAAACTTATTTTACCAAAAAATATTGAAGAAGGAGAATATATTCTTTCACTAAGAACGGAATATAATGAGAAAATTGCACTTGCTTCAGAAACCTTCCTTGTTAAAAAAAATAAAGAAGAAAATATTTATTATTATATTTTTAGCAGTATTTTATTAATAATAATCTTTTCATATTTGCTAAAAAATAAAAAAATTATAAAGAAAAAAAATCTAAATCTTTAGCAAGATAACTTTTAGGAAATATTTTTTTTGCCTCACCTAAAAACGATTTAAGATTTTTCAAATATCTAGAACTTATATGAGTAATAATTAATTTATTCGCTTTTGCCTTTTTTGCAATTTCTGCAATTTGTGAAACTGTTAGATGCATATGTTCTTCTGCTTCTTTTTTTAATTCAGAAGAAAAAGTTGCCTCCCCAATTAAAATATTTGCATTTTTAACAAAAGGAATTATTTTAGAATTTAATTTTGTATCAAGTACAATTGAAACTTGTTTATCTTCTTCTTTGTATATGCAATTTTTAGATTTTATTTTTTTTCCATTAATTACAACATCTTTCCCTTCTTTCAAGTCTTTCAAATGACGTCCAGAACCCAACTCTTTAACTTTTTCAGGTTTTATCCTTATGTGTCCTTTTTCAATAAAAGAATACGCCAAAGAAGGGATACCATGTTCCATTTCCTCTGCACTTAAATAAAAATTTTCATTTTCAAAAAAGATTCCCGAAGAAATTTCATTAAAAATAATTTTATACTCTCTTCTAAATGGAAAAACTTCTAATGATTTCCAAAATTTTTCTTCCGTTCCCCTAGGACCATAAACATTCAATGTTTTGCTATATCCACTAAGAGAAAGTGTCGAAAGAAGCCCTGGAATTCCTAAAACATGATCTCCATGCCAGTGTGTTATTAAAATTCTTGTAATTTTACAAGGATTTAATTTTGCTTTCCTGAATTGTCTTTGAGTTCCTTCACCACAGTCTATCAAAATGTTTTCTTCATTAAAATTCAAAAGGATTGAAGTGTGATTTCTGTCACGACTAGGAATAGAATCAGCAGTTCCAAGAAAAGTTATTCCTACCATTTCAATACAAAATGGATTCAATTTAAATAACTTACTCGAGCCACGGCTATCCTAAACTTATCTAGAATTCTACCCCGGCGAAAAATACGGAGTAAAAAACGCCCACTTACTTAAGTGCAGTTGAAGCTGGAGAAATGTAAATAATAGTGTCTCCTCGTAAAAAAGTCAAACCTAATGACTTTTTTTGAACACCGTTTTCCATTTCTTTTACGTTATCCAATACCAAATTGATATGGATATCAAATGCTAAAAGAGTTCCTACGATCTCCTTGTCGCCTTTCAACCGAACTAAAACTTCTTTCCCTTTCGACGTGTTTAACAAATCTAAAGGTCTTTCAATTCCGTTTACCATAATGATATTCCATTAATTTTGTTTATAAACTTTTTTATATTTCAAAATAAGATTAATTCCTCGATAAAAAAGAAGATAAAATTAAAATATCAAAATCAACACAAACTTTATAAACCAAAATTGAATTGAAATATCATGAAACTCGGAAGAAAAATTACTGGTGGAAAATACGTAAAACAGAGAAAGAAAAAAAAGTTTGAAAGACCAGGCCAAAAAAGAATTGTTAAATTAGGTGAAGAAAAAAGAAAAACAGTTCGAACAATGGGTGGAAACTCAAAAACATTCTTACTTAAAGGAAAAACTATAAATGTTATTTTGGAAAATAAAAAACAAAAAGCTGAAATAAAAAATGTTATTGAAACGCCATCAAACAGATTCCTTGCAAGACAAAATATAATTACAAAAGGTACTATTGTTGAAACAGAACTTGGAAAAGTTAAGGTTACAAATAGGCCAACACAAGAAGGAAACATTAACGGAATACTTTTGGTTGAATAAATTAATTCTCAAAAAATAAATCTATTGTTTATCTTTTTAATAAAATTATTCTTAATTTATTAAAACTAAATTAAATGAATAAGAATATTTTAAAAATAATTTTCCAAAAAATTTTTAAATAAAAATTAAAAAAAATAAATTTTTTCTATTTCATCAGAAAATATTTATCGTCGAAAAAAACAAATCTTTGTAAAAAAAAGACCAAAAGCTTTATAAAATAAAAGTAGTTTTAATGTAAATAAGGAAAATTCTAAAATGTCAAACATCAGGGAGTGCCCAGAGTGCGGAGGAGTAAATCTAACCTTTGATTCTCATCTAGGAGAAGTTATCTGTAATGATTGCGGATTAGTTGTCGAAGAAAAAATGGTGGATACAGGTATTGATTTATCTGGGAAATTTGACAAAGGGGAAAAAAAAGGGCGTGGTGGAGCACCAATTTCTATGCAAAAATTCGATAAAGGATTAACTACAAATGTTGGAGAAATTTCAGATATATATAGATTAGAACCAAAACAAACTAGAAAATTTTTAAGATTAAAAAAATGGCAAGAAAGAGTTTCAACCTCAATTGAAAGAAATTTAAGGCTTGCAATGGCGGAATTAAGAGTAATTGCTTCATACTTAAATTTACCAAATGTTGTAAGAGATGAAGCTTCAAGAATTTACAATTATGTTTTACAGAGAGGATTAGTTCGTGGACGTTCAATGGAATCAGTAATTGCTGCATGCCTTTATGCCGCATGTCGTTCATATAACATCCCAAGAACATTAGATGAAATGGCAACAGCTTCAGATGTAGAAAGAAAAGAAATTGGTAGAACATACAGATTTATTATTAGAAAATTAGGAATTAAAGTTAAACAGTCTAGTCCAAAAGATTATATTTCAAGATTTTCTTCCGTTCTAAAATTGTCTCCTGCAACACAAAATGATGCATTAGATATTCTAGATCAAGCAAAAGATGTTGAATTGACTTCAGGTAGAGGCCCAGCAGGAATTGCTGCTGCAGCACTTTATGTAGCAGCCTTAATGAACGATGAAAAGAAAACCCAAAGAGAAGTAGCAGATATTGCAGGGATTACAGAAGTAACAATTAGAAATAGATACAAAGAATTAATTGATAGATTAAAACTTGAAGAAAAAATAAAACAAAAAGAAGCTGAAAACAAAGAGAAAAAAAAAGCAGCTAAAGAGTAATTCTAAATTTTTCTAAACCTTTTTATACTAAACATCTCTAAAAATTAAATATGCAGGGGTGCCGGAGTGGTCAAACGGGCTGGATTTAGGCTCCAGTAGCAACTGCTTGCGCAGGTTCGAATCCTGTCCCTTGCATAATTCTAATTTGAAACTGCGCTGCGCAGGTCGAGTAATGTTCATGAGAAATTAATGCGAAGCTATCGAGTGAGCTTACGAGAAGAATCCTGTCCCTTGCATTAAATTTATTTCTTTCAGAAATAAATTTTGACGCAGAAATTTCAAAAAGAAATTTCAAGTCTCGGAGTGAATCCAAAAAGATTCACGGAGTTTCATAAAACATTGAATAAAATGCTCCGCAAGAAATCCTAAAGGGATTTCGAGGACCGAACAAAATTCAAAAAATTTTGTGAGTCCAATTTAAATTTATATCAATAAGATTCGAACTCGAATCCCGAGAGTCTTCTGAAATTTTAATAAATGAATATAATGAATTTATCAAATTTCACGGAGCTCAAGCGTCCCTTGTATTAATTTTTCTCCAACTTAGCTTTCAAAAAAGCAACTAAGAACTCCAAATCTTTTCCTTGAATTAAATTATATTCTTGAACTGTAATAAAATCATCTTCAAACAAACTTGATAAAAATTCTGTTGGTTCAGTTCCTGAAGCAAATTTAGCTCCAGGATAAAGATTATTATAATAAATTGCTGTTTCATATGCTGATTCTTTTGTCCAGCCAGTCAACCTAAATTCTGCTAAATCACGAGTTATTTCACATTCTGGAAATAATTGTGAAACAATTTCAACTTGTTTTGATACTTCCTCAACATAATCAACATTTCCTTTTGAACAATCGGTACTCCAACCATTATATTTCCTTAAAGCATATTCCCAATCAGAATAAGTTTCCCCATTGCAAGAATAATATTCTCCTTGTGAAGTTGCGCCATATTTATTTCTATATTCTAAATAATAATTCTTTAAAGTTTCAGCTCCAGCCTTAACATTATTTTCAAAATATAATCTATCTTTTTCTTGAAAATAATTTTGATTTAATTGCATAATTCCCCAATCTGTTCCAGAACTAATAACATTTGTTTTATCACCTTCACAATATAATGGATTTCCATTAACTGGTTCTCCTTTACAAAAACTTAATTGACTCTCTTGCATTCCAACCATTAAAACTAAACATTCAAAAGATTCAGCAGGTGCATTTCTACTAAAACCATCTTTTGAAAAAACACCCCCATTTACTTCTGAAGCAATTTGTTTAATCTGATTTCCTAAAAGCACCTGACATTCACGAACAGTGTTACAAGTACCTGCAAAATTAGTTTTTGTAACTTCCCTGCAAGGTTGAATAAAATTAATAGAAGAGTATTCACAATTTTTATCTAATAATTTAGACAATGCACTACATTCATCTTTCCCACAAGTACCATATTTTCCACAATCAGTACATTCCTGTGCTTCAAAAAAAGTTTTCCTATCATTATCATCATAAACTGAAGTTGAACCCAAAATTTTAGAAATTTCTGTACTAGTTCTAACAACACCTGAAGATTCTTGAGTTACCGTTTCTTCCTTAACCTCTTGTGTTGATTCAGTAGAAGAAGAAACATAATCATATCTCCAAACTTTTGTTATATACCAAACCTTTGCATCATTTGCAGATTTAGAATATGTTTTTTCTAAAATATTATACGAAGCGCCACCATCATGAATTACTTTGAAATTTCCTTCAGAATCATAACCAGAAAAAATAGTTATATGTTGATATTCTTTACTATTACAATAAGACTGACCCCCATCTTTTGCCAAAGGTTGACAACCCCAAATTAATATATCCCCGACTCTCAAATTATTATTCCAATCAACTGGAGAAACTTGTTTGTATCCTTCTTTACTTGAAAATAATTTATCGAGTTCAATCACCGCATCACGTTCAGGAATAGAATCTACTTTACATTCGCTAAATTCAGGTAAAGCGCCAGCATCAATTAAAACATTTGAAACAAAAGTTGCACATACCCTAGTGTAAACTTCTTCTCCTTGTTCAATACGAGTTGTATCCTGCCCAATATAAGATTTAGCAACACCATATATCTTTTGTCCCCAATCAATTGATTCCTGATTTAATTTTCTCCAATATGTCTCCCCTGCTAAAATTATTAAAGTTCCTTCCTCTTCTCCTTTATCTTGTAAAAGAGTTACCAACAATTTTTCTCTTTCATTTAATGAAGCTCCAGAAAGAACTGGATGTGTCAAAACCGATACATCAACCCATCTACTCTCCTCCTTAACTGCTGTGTATCCCCACAACCATCTACCTTCATTAAATTTCAAAACAATAGAATCAACAGAAAAAATTCCATCATTATCCATAGTTACATCTTGTGTAATTAAATCATGATTTTTGTTTCCCTTAATTTTATTAACTAAAAGTAAAATTCCTTGAGGATATGTTCTACCATTAAGTGATTTTACAAAATCCTCATATGTTCCTGCCCCATTTGAATCAACTACTTTCTTCCAACCACCACTTAACTCAGACTTTTTAACCCAAGTCCATTCTCCTTTCAAATAATTAAAATACAAATCATTTCCTAAACCACTAAACTCTGCCTGAAGAATTAAAGGTGAAAAATCATCACTTTCAATAAATCCATAAATTGTTTTTCTTTGTGCACCTGTTGAATCAGCATAATCTGTAACTTGATTTATTTCCTCTTCTAAAGCCAAAGGATTTTCTCTTAAATAATTCAACAACATTTCACCAAAAGTATTTCCTCTCAAATAAAACAAATAGGCTTTATGATTATTTAATAAAATCTTATCAAAATAACCTTCAATTAATTTAATTCTTTCATCTAAATTTTCAGTAGAAGTTATATTCTTTTCAACAGAACTAAATTCATCATCCAAATAACCTTTCTCTTTCAAAAAATTATTCAAATATGTATCTTCCAAAGATTGCAGTGTTTCATTTGCAGTTTTTTCAAATTCAAAAGTTGCTGAATTAATACTGTCTGTATCAAGCCAACATTTCATCTTGTCATCTCCACAAACTCCAACCTCTTTCCATCTCTGTTGAGAAGTTCCAATATCTTCATCTGTACTTATTCCTGGGTTATCAGTTGCACAAGTTCTAATAATTCCTCTATTATATAATTCTGGATTAATCAAAGACTCAACTGAAGATTGAGCATTTAATGTTGTAAAACTATAAACATTAGGACTACCAGAAAGGCATTCTGTTTCTGTTGTTATTTCCGTTGAACTAGTTTCACTTTCTAAATATTGATCTTTCAACCAATCATCAGCAAATGAAGTTGTGACTTCCTTAAATCCACATTCAGTTTGTTCATTTACTTGAACACAAAGTTCCCCATATCCACTTGGAGCAACAAAATCTTTTGTTTCACTTGCATATTCTCCAGTTGGAATATAACCTGAAGCAATTGTTCTTGGAGTACTTGTATCTTGATAATATGAGCTTCCTCCACCTTTAAGATAAACATTAAAATAAGCTCCACGATTTGCCCCAGCGTAAATATGGTAGTACACTTTATACTGACTAGTAGGAGGATTTGTTGCAGTAGTATAAGGAATTTCATCAAACCTCGCATTGAATTGTGCGGGACTGTCAGTCTCTGAAAGAACATCTAAAAATCCCTGACCTTCAGGATAACTAATTGAAACAAAACTCTTACAAACTTCAGTTCCAACTTCTTCTTGACTTCTTGCCTTGAAAGCCTTAAATGAATTAACCGCGTAAGTTTCAGTGAAATAAGAAACTGAATTTTGAGCATTTTCCCAAGCAGATTGAATCTTCAAATATTCTCCTCCCCCACGAGCAGGTTTTTCTCCTGTCGCAAATTCTAATAATTTTGGAATGGCTAATTTTGCCAAAGGTAAACCTTGTTTCCATAAAAATTCACATAAATAAATACTATGAATCTCATCACAAATACCAACTGTTTCTCCTGTCTCTAAACTATAATTCAAACAATCCCTATATGCGCTAAATACTGAAAGTAATCCATCAATTCCTGCTTTAACTCCAGTTAAACAAACTGGAACATAAATTCCTTCTTGGGCATTTGGTAAACATAAAGCAATACTTCCAATAATTCCAGATTGAATTACATCTTCAACAGGGTAATCTCCACCAAAGTCACATCTACTTGAAGGACAAACAACAGGGTCACACAAATTAAATAATAACTTACACTCTTTTGGACTCATAACTTCAGCACAATCAAGTCCGCTCGCTCCAACATAAGGGCTTCCAACTTTTACACGTTCTCCATTTAAGTTAACTGCATCAACACCAGTGTCATATGCTCTTGAAGCTGAATAAATAGAATTCACAGCATTATTCACAAGTGTTTTTGTTTCACTTTCTCCAAGCCCTGGAAAATTATTATAACTTCCACTAGTCAATAAATACTGTTGACAAGTGTCATCCCCATAACCTTGGGTTGCTTCAATTATTCCATTACTTCCAACATTACATAATTCAAAACTATTAACTCTACCAGAATCATCATACGAACGAATTGCTCCATAACTAGGCAAGTCTTGAGGTAAATAAACATACCAACCTTTTTTCACATCAAATGGAACAACAGCTGGAAGAGCCTTATATGGCTCAGTTTCATAATATCTAATTTCCGCATTCTTTATTTGATTATTATATTGTGAAGCATCATATTTTTTGAAATAATAATTTTCAAATTTGTTTCTGTCTTTTGATAATTGTCCTGTTGCAAAATCAAAAACTTGTAAATTTCCTTCACTATCTTTCAAAATTGGCATATTAGAAATCCCAAACTGGTTATCTAAAACAAAAACATAACTTCCACCAGCACTTGTAGAAACAAATGCAACAGGTGTTTTTGAATCATAACTATTTTTTGAACTTTCCAAAAGTTTAACTCTATTAGGATAGTCTCCCAAAACAGCACCTTCATATCTTAGTTCCTTGGCTTCTTTACTCGTTTCAACAAAAGTTATTTTTGAAGAAGGAATTTTTGTTTGATCACTTAATTTTTGTATATTTTGTAAATATTCTGAATTAACTGTCATTTGCTTTAATGAAGAATAATATTCCTCTTGATATTGAGAAGGGTTAGACTTATACAAAGTTGAATATAAATCTAGTTTTTTCAAATCATCAACTGAATAAATTCCTTGTGCTCTTGCTTCATCATTAACAAGTAAAGCCTTTATTTCAGAAATAGAAATTTGTTCATTTGGATTATTAGGATTTTTTATTATTTCTTTTTCATCTAATCTTGAATTAACTTGATTTGCATAATCAACCAATAATTTATCTGTGTCAACAATATCTTCTCCCAAAAACCCTCCGCTCTTTTTTACAGTTTGTATGCTACTTATTCTTGAATTTTGATCTTTAATTACTGTTGCCATTTCACTAACATCTGAATCAATCTCACTTGAATGTTCTAAATAACAATCATCAACGCTGTATTCTCTTCCTGCTGCAACCTCTTTATGGCAATATTCTTTCCAACCATCCATTACTTCAGAACGTGCAATTGATTTTTCATCGTTATTAAATAATAAATTTTTCACAGTTAATCCTGCAGCAGCATAAGTACAAGAATTTTGCATAACATCAACAACATCTCCTAACTTACTTGATATGTCTGTCCATTTCTCAATATTATCATTAAGTGTATTAATCAAAGACTCTGTTTTTTCTGGAGATAATTGAATTGCTCTTTTTTCAATTCCAATCTTGAAAGGAAATGTAGCCTCGCTACCTTGAATATTAATACTTGGATTAACAACAACTTTAGCAACTCTCTCCAAATTTACTTTTTGTAATGTTATTGTATAATCATCAAATAATGTAGGCTCATCAATTTTAATTACAAACTCTTTATTTCCAGAAAAAAATGTTTTCGTTCCTTGTAAAAAAGAATATTTATTCACCTGAACTAATATTCTTGCATAATCTCCATCAAGTGAAATTAGTTTCACAAAATGTCCCTCCTCATCTAAATATTCAATTTTGTTTTTTCCAAGAGTTTTAAAATATTTAACCCCTGTTGTAGGATTTTCAATTTTAAATTCGGCACTATAGTCTTCCAAGCTAGGTTCAGAAATTCTTTCAAAACCTATTCTCTTGTAGTCCCCATTTATCAAGACATCTTTGTAAGAAACTCCATCATTTGCAATTTTCATATTGCTACACTTATCAGACAAAATATCTGAATCAGGAAATGTTTCTTTAAATGAATCACAAAATAAACCAACATCATTTAGTTGATTAAGTGTTTCTGCAATTTCAATTTTCTTAACAAATGCTTGTTCAGCAAGAGTATATTTGCTGTCAGTCGGATATTTGTCGGAAGTGAAACTCTCAATTATTCTGTCATAATCATTCACTGCCAAATCATAAAAATTCTTTGATTCCAAAGTTAATTTTTTATTTACTCCTCCGCCATATCCAACTAATTCTACCTTTTTTCCTTCAAGTTCAGTTGATCCGCCCAATTCAATTTTTCTAAATTTATCTCCATTAGCTAAATATTCCCAAGAATTAACTAAACCGCCTCTAATTTTTTTTAATACATTACTAGTAAAACCAGAATTGCTATTATAATCATCTACTAACAATTTCATAACATCCAAAGTACTTGAATCCAATTTAGACCTATCACTTCTAATTGAAACAACATAAGCAATTGGTGTTTCGCCATCTTGTGCTAAATCTAAATATCCAAGATAAACAACTCCATCTTTTCCAGAATAAAGTTTATCTCCCAAAGAATAAGTTCCTTCAACACCATCTATTTTTAATTTAACTTTTGGCTGAACGTAAAGAGAAAATCTTGTTGTCTTTGAATTATCATCTCGACAAACAATTTCAACTTCTTGATTTAATCCATCTTTTTTCATTCCTTCAACATCAGAAATTCTACACCTGTCTCCCAAAAACCATTCTCCTTCTTTAACCTCGACAATTTCAGAATTAATTGAAAGTTGAACAGTACTGTCAGCATAATCAATTTCTTTTAATTGAAATTCAACTGCTGACAAACAATCAAGTCCTGGAAGGTAAACTTTTGGGGTTGATTCTCCTAAATCTAAATTAAATTCTTGCATCCCTTGTTTTGCCACACTTCCAGATTCATAAGGATTTTGAAGCAGGCCAGAATAAACCGCAATTGTCGCTGAATCACTTGTTACATCTTCTGCTCTAATATAACCTCTCTTGTCAAAAAAAGCATATTGACCATATCTATTTGAAAATTCTTCATCACTTAATACAGGCAAATAAAAAGTATGAGTTCGTAAACCAAATCCTCCTTCCAAATCATATTTTATTCTAACAGATAAATTTCCTTCAACATAACAAACATCTCCTCCAAAGTTTGAATCTTCACAATTTGTTAAATTCTGTTCTGAAACTCGTCGAAGTTGAATAGTTGCATAACCAATATTGTTCCACATTAAACTATTCAAATCTCTATTTCCTCCAAGAGCAGAATAACTTGGGTAAAAACCAATTGTTTGAACTTCAGGGGGATATTCTCCCTTAAATTGAAGTGAATCAATTGCATCAACACTAATTAATGGATTTATTTTTATCGCTTGCAATTGACAAAAAACTGTAATGTCTTGATCTTCAAGTAAATCACTTCTAACAACTGTTGGTGTACAACCATTTGGTGCAACCTGAACAATAAAATCTTGACCCTCAACGCACAT
>JAACWB010000027.1 GCA_009992215.1 archaeon | reverse complement strand
AACAAAAACATCTTTCAAAATTTTTGTAGATTTTATTTCTTTGGATAAATCTCCCTTCAAAATTGCAGAATAAATAATTCCCCCAGCTAAAATTACCATAAAATAGGAAAACATTTCAGGAAGTCCGTGTAAAAAATATTTCAAAAAAGCAACAGGAACAGAAATTATTCCATGTTCACTAATTATAGAACCAATAACATAACCCATAATACTCGCATTCCAAGTCAAAATAAAAATTGCTCCAGCCCCATAAATTAGAGAAATAATTAAAGAAATAAAAATAACTTTCAAATTATTTTGAAAAATAATCCCAAAAACTTCTCCTGAACCAATTGAATTTCCAGTCACACTTCCACGAATTCCATCTAATACAGATTGTTGAATACTAAAAAGCTGTGTTGATTTTTCCATAGGTAAAACAGAAGTAAAAAAAGCAAAAGAAACAACAATCCCAATAAAAAGCCACAAAAATAAAAACAAAGGTTTCTTATGTTCAACAAGCAAAGCCTTTTCCCTAAAATATTGTTCTTTTGATTCCTCTCTTCTAATCGCTCCTTGAGTAACATACAAACAAGAAATTACAGTGAAAAAAACAGCAATCAGCGAAGCATATTCGGGAAATATCCAAGAACCAACAATAATAGAAATTGAAGAATAAAATAAAGCAACAAAAAACATCTCAATTGGATGCCTCTCTGCTTTTTTTGAATTAAATAAAATCTTTAACATGAAGATAAAGAGAAAAGGATGTTTATTAATTTTAAGGAGAATTATTTTCATTTCTTTTAAGGGAAAATAATTAATTTAAAAAATTCTCATCTAAACTTGTTTCTATTAATTCCCTTTATTCAAAATAATATTTTTAATAAAAAAATAAATTATTAATTTTTCCCTGGGCGGAGGAGGGACGGGAGGCTTTGAGATTGCAATCTATGATTGTAACTCAATTATGGGCGGGCATAAAATAAATCAAAGATTTATACTATATTTCAAAAAATTAAAATTAATAATCAATTTTAAAAGAAGATAATTCCTTTTCAACATTTTTTAAGATAGAAAGAATGATTAGATAATTTTCTTTAGAAAAGTTTGCATCCAAAAGTTTCATTTTCAAAGGAACTCGCAAAAGTTCAAAATCAACAACGCTAACTTCTTCTCCATGTTTTCTTAATTTTGAAATTTTTGTTTTTAACTCTCGGTAGTTATCATTAAATTCACTTTTTATTCTGTCTTTAATATCTAAAGAAATTTCTTTTAGAGAAGTATAGATTCCAGAAAAAGTTATCTCTTTAGAGAAATCCTTTTTGAATAATAAATAAACTTCTTCTAAATCTTTATCTTTAACTAGTTTAAACGCTTCATTCAAATTTTTTATTTCATATCTCTCGCCCATTTATCTTTTCACCTCTGCTGGCTTACTAGTAGAAGCTTCTTTCTTTTTAGGTGCTTCCTCTTTAACACCAATTTTTTCAAGCCCTTTAACAATTTCTTCTTTAGTTTTTAATCCAGCAATATTCTTTGCTTCACCTTCACCAAATTGTTCTTTAATCCATTTCAAAATATCATTCTTTTCTTCATTAACATGAACAGAAAAAATTCCATTATCCATAGAAGGCAAATACTCCTTTAATTCTTTTAATGAACTAATCATAACTCCATTGTCAAAAGTTAAACTTGCAACAATTTTCTCATCCAATTTAACTTCAACTTTCGCGGCTTCAATGTGCTCTTTTTCTTGCTTGGCTGCTTCAACATCATGCTTTGCCTTTGCTTCGGCAATTCCTGCTTTAATTTCTTCCTCGCTAAGTAACTGAACTTCCATCTTTGGCGCCTTCTTTCCTAATTTCTCCCACTCTTTTTGTACACGAGGTTTTAATCCTTCCAAATAAATTTCAACAACACTAAATGAACCGCTCATAATTTTATCTTTAATCAATTTAAGTTCCATCTTTAAATCAAAAGTATCAACTTTTTCTTTTTCTAATCCATCGATTTGAAATTCTAATTCATCAACTTGTTCATTATATTTATTATATTCTTCAAGTTCTTCATCAGTTAAACGACGAGTATTATGTAAAATTGGTCTAAAATTTATAAAATAAGGTTGAGCATGATTGTACGCCGGATTTGCAAACATTCCAACACCCGCTGAAGCTTTTACTAACGATTGTAAAAATTCTTCTCCATGTTTTGTTTTAATACGATTCAAGTCTCCTTCATCACGAGTACGCATTTGTACTTCAGTAGAAATATTTGCTTTAATTTCCCCAACAAAATCATTTAATACTTGACTAACAAGCATAACCCCAAGACCCCATTTACGAAATTCACGACAAGCCCGCTCAATTTGTAAAAAACCTTCTCCGTTACCACCAAACTTTGGAAGCAAACGATGAACTTCATCAAAAACTAAAAGAACTTTAAGACCAGGATATTCTTTTGGGTCACTTCTAAAAATTTGTCTAATAATACTAGCAACAAAAATGTCCATGTCTTTAGGATCAAGTTTATTCAAACTAAAAATTTGAATTTGCCCAGGAGAAATAAATTTATTTAAATCAATCATTTGTCTTGCATTTTTTACCATACGAACATTTCCCTTAAAAGCCATCGCATCTTTTGGTTTCAAACCAAACTTAGGATAAAAACTAAGCATTTTTTTGTCCGTACATTTTCTTAACATACCACTCCACTGTGCCGTCGGGTCAAAGACAATAACTGCAATATCTTTCTTTAAACATTCTTCAATCATTACTTGTGCAGTAATAGATTTTCCACCACCTGTAGCTCCCGCAATAATGGAGTGCGTTGTTAATTTGTTAGGATCAAAATAAGTTTCATGTTGCGTTTCTGCAATTTTCCCTAAAAATAAATAATCCTTATTCTTCTTTGGAATTGTCTTTAAGTCAAGCCTCATTTTATATTTTTTCTTTGACTCAATTCTTTTCTTAATTACATAAATTAAAATTCCCATAACTAAAAAAACAGATAGAATTGTAATAAATAACCACATTGGCAAAAATCCAAAAATAACTAAATCAAAAAAATTCTTCTTTAAAACAAAATTTGCTTTGTCTTCAATCACATAACCTTGATAACTCGCAACAACTTTCAAAACAAAATTTCCAACTTCTGCTCCTTCTGGTGGAAAAAAGTCTTTGATAAAACTAATTGAACTCTCAAGCGTTTTGTCTTCGTTCGCTAAAAAATAAGATTTATTATTTTCATCATACAGCGTATAATTTAGAGAAACACCTTCAATATTTTCGTGATTTAATTTTTTCAAATTAACATTAAAATGAATATCCTTTGAAATATCAAAAGAATTTTTTATGGGTTTCACTTCTAATAAAAAGGGTACATTATCATTCTTTTCCCCAACAGTAACATTTATTGGAATTTCTAAATTTATACTTCCAGCAATTCTATAAAATCCCTCGTAGCTTCCTTCTTTTCCTTTGATTAAAAAATAAGCTTTTTCAATTGAATTTGAATTGACAACTAGGCTAGAATTTTTTATTTCAATAATTTCATTAACTGGGCCAATAACAGAAAAAGTTAAATCCAAATTTGATTTTCCAGTGTTTTCAATTTCAACAAAATCTGTAAAAAGCCCCCCAATTTCAACTGTTCTCTCAATTTTATCTCGAGAAATAATATAATTGTCTCCAGTTAAATCATTTCCAAAATCACTCGCAACGACAAAAGATAAATAAAACAAAATCAAAAATATTGACAACAAAAAATTATTTCTTTTCATTTTCTCCCCCACTACCCAATGAATCATTTTTTTTAATAACTGTTGTTTTAGGAACAATTAATTTTTTTGTATTTTCTATTATCTTTTTTTCTTTAATTTTCAATTCTTCAAGCGTCTTTTTCTCTTCTTCTTCCTTTTTTTCTAAACCAATCAATTTTTCCTTACTTATTATTTTTGGAGCTACTTTTTTTGTTGGTGTTTGTGTAACCAATATTTTTTTGATAGCTGTTATTGGTTCTTTTTTCACAATCAAAGGTTTTTTCAAAATAGGTTTTTCCAATGATTTTTTCACAGGAAGAACTTTTTTGATAGGCAACACTTCTTTTTTCACTTCCTCCTTTGGTTTTTCAGACGGGCTTTCTACTTTTGGTTTTTCCTCAGTTGTTTTTTCTTCATTTTCCTTCTTTTCAACATTATCTTCACTTGCTTCCTCTCCTTCTTTTTTCTTTTCTGTAGCCTCAATTATTTCTTCTTCGGTAAAATCAATTCCCTGTGAAAGTTTCTCAATTTCCAAAGAAAGTTTTTGTTTATCTTCTAAAATGTTTTCAGAAATTTTCTCTCCATAAATTCTTTTTATTCCCATGTAAAGTGCTGCTGCTTTGTCATAATCTTTTTCTTTAATTAATTCTTTTAACTCATTTAATTTTACATACAAATTAAGTGCCCTCTCCTTCATCTTTTGTTTTCTATATCTCAAAGTTAAAATTACTGAAAGAATCGAGAGTAAAATAATTGAAATAAAAACAAACGATGCACGAACAAAAGCTTCAAACTTGAATTTCAAACCAACAGTAAAACTATCTGAATTAATTGCAATGTCTTTTTCATTAGAAACCTGTGCATAAAAAATATATTTCCCTAATTTAACATCTGAAGGGATAGTCAAGTTCTTTTCAAATTCTACTAAATCATTTAGTGTAAAAACTTCTTCACCTGAATCATAAATATTTCCGTAATAATCTTTAATTGCATAATACAAATTAATTTCAGCAGAGATTTTGTCTCCTAAATTCAAAACAGTGATATTTGAAAAAACTTCTTTACCTGGTTTAACATATTCTGAATTCTCTAAAACATCAATAAAAACTTCAAACTCCAAATAAGAAGGATTTACATCAACAACCAAAGGAACAACAACTGTTGTCACACTTGAAATAATCAAGCTACCAAAATATTGTTGGGATTGTGTTGTTAAAGAAATTTTAAAATCAATTGTAATTGTTTTACTCTCCCCCTGATTCAAACTAAAGTTTGTTTCACTAATTAATGCAATTCCAGAAAGTCCTTCCAAGCTTAATAAAAAATCAAGTGACTTTGTTCCAGTGTTTGTTATTTCAAAAACTCTCGTTGTACTTGTTCCCTGTTTTAGAGAAACTAAAAAAGAATCAACATCCAAACTAAAATCTTCTTTTTCTTCAATCAAAGAATCCTTTGTCTCCGTGTACAAATCTTTTGTTGTCTCAGTAGTTGCGTCTCCCTCTCCAGTTCCGTCCCCCGTTCCAGTTGAATCAGGAACAGTTGGAGCTTCGAGTACACTAAATTGTTGAACATCACTGCAGCCTTCATTGTAAGAAGTGTCCCTTGCACAAACTTTCCAATAAACAATTTTTCCAACAGGTGCACTAATTTGCATTCTATTAATTGATGTGTTTACCTTCCCAGAAAAATTTCCGCCTTGAGTAACCCAACCATCTCCAAAATCAATAGACAAAACATAATCATATAATTGAAAATTATCAGTCCAATCAACACTAAAATTTACCCAATCATTTTGATATATTTTAGTTTTATCTACTCGGGGATTAAACCACTTTGGTGCTTCAAAATCAACTCCGACTCCTAAATAAACATCATTACTTCTTGCAGCAGTTGTTTCATCTTCTGCATTAAAATAAATAATTTCTGTTCCAATATAATCCGCAATTGGATGAAAAGAAACCATGTTTTCTGAATCAATAATTACTTCTATATTTGTATTATTAACTGCAGAATAAGTTAAAACATCTCCTTGCAAATCTGTAAAATAATCATCCAAGTCAAAAACATTTTCCAAGTTTCCTCCAACCCAAGAAAAGTTAGGAATTATTCCATTAAATTCAGGTGGAGTATTTGGAACTTCTAAAAAAGTATCACTTTCAGCAAAAACAAAACACATGCTACCAAGTAACATCAAAAATAATAAAACCCCTTTACTAAAATTCCTCTCTTCCCCCATATATTATAGGGGAATTTTCAATTTAAATAACTTAAGAAAGAAAATCTGCAAATTTTTACAAAAACAATCAAAAAAAGAATATTTATAAAGTCTTAATTAGTACTTATTTAATGCCTAAAAAAGAAGTGATAAAGTCTCTTAAAGGCTCTGAAGAAAAAAAAAGAGCAGAAACTTCTACTGTGAAGGGCACAATTACTTCTGAACAAAGAAAAATTCTGCAAAATTTTATTGGAATAATCGGTTCAAACGAACAAGATGTTGTTGGAAAAATAATTACGTTATGGTTATATAATGAGGGGTATTTGAAAAAAAAGGAATAAAATGAAAAATTGGGGGAGAATTGTATTTATCTTAGGAATGTTAATTGTAGTCTTGACAAATGTGCACGCTACTTGTGAAAATGGATTTGATGCAGAAGCAAACGAAACTTGTCCAACAATCAATATTGGACTTCAAAAAACTACAATAGAAGTTGGAGAAGATGCAATAATTTCTTTTTCCATAAACAGTGAAAATTATGAATTAAGCAATATCAAAATTAATTATGGATTTGGAAATCTGGAAACAATTACACTAAATTCTGAAAATATCTATGTAACACAAAAAGAATATGATTCCGAAGGAGATTATACAATAAATATCACATTAACAACAACTACTGGATTACAAATTTCAAAAACTAAAACACTTCATGTTAACGAACCAGAAATTGTTGATGAAAAACCAACTGTTACTTTAATTTCTCCTTCAAATAAATATACTTCAAAAACAGACACTGTGACATTTTCATTCAAGGCAAACGATGATTTGAAATTGTCTCGTTGCGATTTTGAAATTTATAGTAAACAAGGGAGCATAAAAGAACTTGAATATGAAGAAGGCGTTAACAATCCAACTATTGATGAAGAATATTCAATTTCCCTTAAAGAATTTGATGACGGGAATTATACTTGGTATATAACTTGTAAAGACAACAGCAGTCAAGAAGACACAGAAAATAGAGACCTTGAAATTAAAACTGTTTTGCATCCAAGAGAAAAAGAAATATTACAATTATTAGAAGACATTGACACCTTCATGACAAATGAAGATAAATTAAGTCTTGAAGAAAAAGAAGCACTTGATCAATTAGGAATGAATGAAGATTTAAAATATTACAAAAAAAGATTAATTCAAATAAATCAAGATTTAGGTTCAAACATTAATTTAATTTCTGACACAACACTTCGTGAAAAAAGAAGAGTTGACAGTCTTGCTGAACTGGATGAAATAAAAGAAAAAATCCCTTACAAAATTGAAGTAATAAATAGTGAAGAATATATAAAAAATACAATAATCACAAACTTGGAAAACATAACTTCAAAATATATTGATGCAAAAAGAATTGTCCTAGATAAAAGAAAAATAAAAAAACTAGCGAAGTTAAACTTAGAAATTCAAAATAAATTAACTGTTTCAACTGAAATAAAACAAATAGAAATTGAATATCTAAACGAGACTAGTGACATCACAATTGTGACTAAGCAAATAAAATTAAGTGATAACTCAATTAGAAGAATTTTAGAAAACTTCCCTGCTTCAATTAAACAAGAAGCAGAATTTATAACAAAAGCTGGAAAACTAAGTAGCGGATTTTATGAAATAGATTTAAACGAATTAGATAAAGATGAAATAAAATATTACTTCAAAGACAAAATAAATATTGATCAACTAAAAGACACAGACACAATTTTATTTGAAGAATTTTCAACAGACTTCAACGGAATAACAGGGTTATCAATTTTACCTGGCGACATTGACTCAAATTCAATTTGGATTGGTTTAGGCGTTTTAGTTTTATTCCTGTTAGTATTTTTAGGCTGGAAATTTTTACCAGAAAAAATTAATTCAAGTTGGAAAAGAGAACCAAATGTAATTAGCACAAACAAATATTTAGAAGAAGGAAATAAAGCAATAGATAAAGAAAATATTGACTTAGCAAAAGAGAATTATCACAAGATAAAAGAAATTTATGGTTTACTTCCTGAAGACTTCAAAAATCATGCGTACCCTAAATTAGAAAAATTAAGAATTGAAATTGATAAAAGAGAAATGCGTGAATACATCCGTGAATTTGAAAACTCAAAAAGGGAAGGAAGAAAGAGTGACGCGAATATAATCTATAACAAGATAAGAACAAAATACACTCATCTTCCAAAAAAATACCAAGAAAAAGTATACGAAAGAGTTATTCTAAAAAGTGCATAATTAGTTTATTCTAAACACAACAATTCTTTTAAATCATTGAAATAAAATAAGAACATGAAAGATTTAAGTTCAATACAAATAACGCCAGGAATTTTATATCATGCCTCAGAATTAGTAACTACTTATTTAATACCCCTTGAAAAAGAAGGAAAAGTTGAAATTTCGCAAAAGTTTTTTGACAAAGAAATTCTTCCAATTCCTTTTGATAAAATATTTATTGGAAAAGCAAACTATAAAGAAGGCACACAAATAAACATTATTGATGCAAAAACAATAAAGAATTACAATACATATTTTAATATCTTCAAACAAAAAGAAAATAGAGATTTATTTTTCAAATTTGATGAATTAGCATTCTTCAAAAAAAATAAATAATTTGTCTTCTGTTTTTATCCCCTTATTTACATATTTTTCTTAAATATTTTTTATTTCTAAAATTTTATGTTAATACAAATAATTCTGTTTTTATTAATTGGGGTTTTCGCTGGAACACTAACGGGGCTCATTCCCGGAATTCATATTAATTTAATTGGAGCAATTTTAATTTCTTTAACTGCGTCTATTTACATTAATCCAATTTATTCAATAACTTTTGTAACAAGTATGGCAATAACTCACACCTTTGTTGATTTTATTCCCTCAATATTTCTTGGTTGCTCAGACACAGACACCGAACTTAGTATTCTTCCAGGACACGAACTTCTAAAAGACAAAAGAGGTTACGAAGCAATTAACCTAGCAAACAAAGGAAGCCTAATTGCAATTTTCTTAACAATAATTTTAATTGTTCCAAGTTTTTTATTTTTAGAAAAAAGTTACAGCTTAATTCAAAATTTCATTCCTTACTTGTTAATTTTAATTTCTTTAATTTTAATTTTTACTGAAAAGAAAAAATTCCTTGGTTTCTTTGTTTTAATTTTTACAGGGCTTTTGGGTTTTAGTGTAAACACCCTTGAAATCAATCAACCACTCCTGCCCCTTCTTACAGGCCTCTTTGGTGCTTCAAACATAATTATCTCCTTGAAAAACAAAACACAAATTCCAAAACAAATTATTTCAAAAAGCAAAGTCTCAATAAAGCGTCCGATAATTGGAGGAATTTTAACTGCTCCCATTTGCTCCTTTTTACCCGGAATGGGGGGAGGTCAAGCGGCAATAATTGCAAACACACTAAAGCGAAATTCAAAAAAACAATTCCTTGTTTTACTTGGAATAATTAATACTTTAGTTATGTCCTTTTCATTTATTTCTCTTTACTTGATACAAAAAACAAGAACAGGCGCGGCCCTTGCGATAAACGAAATCTCAAATGAACTAAATATTGAGCACATAATACTAATTATTTCAATAATTATTATTAGCGGAATTTTAGCCTTTTTCATAACAGACATTTTAAGTAAATACTTCGCAATAAAATTCGAAAAGATAAATTACAAATTCCTCTCAATTTCAACATTAATAATTTTAGCAATAATCGTCTTAATTGTTTCAAAAGGGATTGGACTAATTGTTTTAGTCATTTCAACCCTAACGGGAATTTACTGTATCGAACTAAAAGTCCGTAGAACACAAATGATGGGCGTTTTAATTATTCCAACAATTATTTGGTTGCTTGGTGGTTAGAAAAATTTAAATTCCAAAAGAATTCAAATTAGAATTTTTTTCTATTGTATATTTAAGTATTGAAATTTTTTGTATTTCCCCTGCTTTGAAAAAGATCTTTCCAAAAACATTTAACTTTTCTCCAAGTAAAGCTTTTATTTTTTCTAAATTCATTGTATCTGGAAATGTTGTTTTATATGATTTTTTTGAATCTTCAAACATAAAACCATAGGAATGTTTGTCTAAATTAACATAATTTAAATAACCAACAAAATTTTTTTCAATTATGGTTTCTCCTTCTTCAGATTTTATTTCATTTATAATAAATTCTATGTCGGATTTATCCTCAAAATTAATTTCTAAAGATTCTCCTGTATGTGGAACTTCAATTTTCAAAAAATCCCCTTGTTGCTTTAAATTATTTATTGTATTAGAAAAATAATTTACATTCACAATTCCTTCATTAATAAAATAAGGTTTTTCTATTTTTTCTGAATTATCTTTTATCTTTGTTCTTTTTATTATATATCTAAATGATTCTATTAAACAATGAGAAATTATATTGATTGCAACGGGATTACTAAAAACGATTAGAAAAATTTCTTTAAGTGAACCTCTTTCTAAATTAATTAATATTTCAGCATCTTTTGAAGAAAAAGTTGTTTTTCCATTAAGATGTAAATTATCCATTGTTTTTATTAAAAAATCCTCTAAATTTTTTAATTGTGAAAGAAAATCTTTCAAATTGATAAAATCATTAAATGAAGGACCAAAATAATTTAATTTTATTTGTGTTTTATTTTGGAATTTTTCTCCATCAAAATTTACTTGAACCATCTTTCTGCCAAGAAAACATTATTCTTAAATTTTACCCAATTCCAATACAACTATTACAATACTCCAAAAAACCCAACACACGTTAATTCCTATTCCATGCAAAACGAGCGAAGATTTTAATTCAGCGAAGCCAAATTAAAATCGAGCGAATTGTCTTTGCCTTCTTCTCCCAAGCGAGTTGTCTTTGCCTTCTTCTCCCAAGCGAGTTGCCTTAACTACCCTAACTCCCTTAACACCCTTCGACAACAAACATCCGTTTCGTGTCTAAACAGCCATTTAAACAACTAAACACCCTCAATATTTCAAACTTCCAGATTCAAGCTACCTAAAAGAATTCATTCAAACCAGATTGTTTTTCTTTTTCTTCCAACATTTTACCCAAAAATTGTTTTCCAATCAATTTTTGTTGTTTGTAAAATAGTTGTATGAGAAAGACGTCAATTAAAAATAATCATTAAGTCCTGATTGACGCTCTTTCTCTTTCCCAAAAATACTGTCAATATATCCTTTAGTTAATTCTAAAGATTGTTGTAAGTAAGGGCTCAAGTCAAACTCCTTTGCTAAATTAAGTGCAGGTTCCAAATATTTTTTTATTCCCCCTTCATGAATTGTAAAAATTAATTTTCCATTACAAACAGGACATTTCCCAGATAAAGGCGGACGCCTTGAAATTTCATTACATTCAACACATCTAAATCCTTGCATTGAAAACTTTCTCAAGTTACCTCTCATGTCACGAATAAAATGCCTCTCAATTACTAAACGAGCAGTGTCCTGTGTATCAACCGCACGAATCTTCTCAACTAAAACCATTTGTCGTGAAACTTTCTTTTGCATGTCTTCCAAAAGCTTGTAAGCAGAACAAACAACTCCATCATTAAAATTACTAGTGTCATGCGTATAACCAACACCAATAAAGGGGTCTTCCCCTCTCTTCAAAATATCCCTCACCATGTTAACCTTAACTTTCGAGGAATGCTCTTTTTTCTCCGCCAATTGATACAATTCCAAAGGATATTCTCTTAAATATTCAAAATCTAAAATTTGATCATCAACTTCCCCTGCATCAATTCTAACATTCATAACAAGCGGTGCATCCTGTGTCGCCCCACGCCTGTTAGGTAAGAACTTTCTTGAAAAGTTTAGTAACACATCCCCAAGTAACATAATAGCCGCTTCATCCCCATCGCAATCACGCCTAATCGCCGCGTGCATGTAAGGACTAGCCATAATTCCAAGAGTATTTGAAAAACCAATAAATCGGCAAGCAACACCCGCACAATTATGTGGCGCCATGCAAACACCAAGCTGTCCAATCAAATCTTCCCTTTTGTTAACTTTGTAAAAAGGCTCCATCCCATAAAACTTAACCAAAAGTTCATCAACAAAATTACATAAATTCATAAAAACATCTTCTCCCTTTTCATCCGGCGTTTCAGGACTTGAGGGAATTAAAATGTCATGCGGTTTAATTTCTAAAATTTGATTTTCATTAGTTAGTAAATTTCCATCAATATCTTTTGTATATCCTAAATTAATTAATTTTTCAACACTCGTTCCAATTTCTTTTGGTTTAAACGCAACAATAGGTAACTCCGTTGCATCCATTCTAATTGTTCCATCCCTGAAAACTTGTAAACCATATTTCGCTCGTAAAAGTCCTTTCTCAATTCTCTCATTAATATTTTCTCCCGAAGAAGTTGTTTGAATCCCTTTAACAACATCAGGAACATCAGTTTTTATCATTCCAATTTTTTCACGAGCTTTGTCAAAATAATGTCTAAAATCAATTTTTCTATATTGATAAGGAATTCCTTCATTTTCTGAATATTCAACTTTCTTTTCAAATGCTTTTTCTTTAACATCACGAAAATAATATCTCTTTTGTGTCTCACTCTCGCAGTTTTCACATTTGTTAAAAATAGTTTCTTGGTTACAACTGTTACACCAATACAAGGGATAACTAAAACCGACTTCTCCTACTTGATAAGCCGCTTGCATTGTTTTCATACGCCCCCCCTCTTTTCCAACAACAAATAAAGAATTAGGACTCCCTGGAATACTACGCAGTTTTGCTTTCTCTGGCCGACCCATACGTGCACCAATAAATTCTCCCGCCTTGTCTTTAATTACATAATTTGCTACTTCATTAACAATCTCTAAAACACTTCCTTCTTTCTCAAATTTTCTTTTGTCAATTAAATCTTTCAAAAAAGTTTTTTCTCTAAATTCATTTTCAATTCCTAAATTTATTAGTAATGCCCTTGAATCCACTTTTGATAAAACAACATTTTCAATTGTAACTTCGTGAGGCACACCCAAAAGTTCAAGTGCTCTTTTTCCTAAACTAAATTTTTCCTTGTCTTCCTTTGTATAAGGAAAAATTAATTTTTCATCAACCCACGCATGTTTCAACCAATCAATCAAACCAAAAAATTCTTCCTTTGAAATTTCCGTCCAATAATAAATATATTTTGGATAAAATGGAATTCCCTGATTTTTACTTATATCAATTGCATCCTCAATAGAAATATTTCTATAGTCAATTCCTTTTGCAACTTCCTTGCTTTTTTCTTTTAATTCTAAATACCACCATTCTTCAACATATCCTGGAGTAATCAAAGTTGAATTTCTGTTAGCAACATCTGAAAACGGAAACAACATATCCCCTAAATAAATTATTTCACTAACTTGATTATACAATTCTCTTGCTTCTTCTTTAGTTTTCAATTGCCTTACCGACCCATTTTTCAATTTCACAATTGGTCCTTCAATTTCATCACAAACACTAACAGCACATCCTTTCGTTGGCTTTTCAACTTTAAGTTGTGTTCCAGTAGCAATAAAGTCTTCAGTAATTCCCATTGTTGCAGGATGAAGTAGTGTTGCACTAAATCCAGAATTTCTTCCCCGACCATATCTAAATCTAAATGCTCCACTTCGACTAGGATGCCCATAAATTGGACGACCAGCAACCAAATCTTTAATATAAGTTGGTGCTCCACCCGACTTTGATTTACCTAAAGTTCTCTTTTCATGAATTTCTAAATATTCTTGAATCCACTCAAAACCAGTTCCTTTAATTCCATTCTTACGAGCCATATTGTAAAGCCTAAAACCCTTTGGAGCCTTTTGTGCTAAACCTTCAGCAAGAACTAAACAAAATCCACTACGTAAAAAATTAGTTGGAACTCTTGGAAGATTCTTATAATTTGAAACTTCAAGTTTTTCACTAGGGTCTCCCGAAACTTGAAAAGGCATATTCTTTGCAATAAAAAGTGATTCCTCCTCAGTTGGCATATATTGTAAATTTGTAATTCTTTCATGAAAGTCTGAGAGTTCCGTCCAAACACGTTTTACTTCATTTTCATCTGGGTCATACTTTGCATAACCAAATTTCTCACGCAAAAAATCAATCAAAAATAAAACCATACATGAAGCAGTTGTTCCAGCAGAACGTATCGGTCCACTAAAGTTTGCAATAATATATTCTTTTCCGTCCCTTGTCTTTCCAACTTCTAAACCAGTGTAACCTTCAATCGGACTTGAAACAACACCCAAAGTTGTATAACAAAGACCAACACGAACCCCAGCATCCATCGCTTCGAGAATTGAATTAAACTTGCAAAATTTTTGATCACTAATTTCATCTGCAATCTTAAAAATTACAGTTGGGTCAAGTTTACCATATTCCTTTTCTAAATCTAAAATTCTCTCAGTAATTCCTGAATTCATCATCTGCGGGTAAACCGTAGAAATTAAACCAACAACTTTTTCAGCCATAGAAAGTGCAATTGGAATTTCAACTTGTTTAATCGGGTCAAACCCTTTAGCTCGGGCATTATTAGCCAAAGCGTAAACATCTTCAACTTCCTTTTGAAATCGATTAAAATATTCAACAGTTTCCGGCGTGTAAGTTTCAAAGCTCATTTTTCATTTCCTCCAAATAATAAAACAACTGCATCATATTTTGGTTTTATAATATCTTTAGAATAATCAAAAGATAATTGATTATATTTATTAGTCAATTTTTTAAAAATGGATTTCCTTGCTTCCAATTGATTCAAATTTTCATAAAGAAAAGCTGCTTTTAATATTCCTTCGACATTATCAAAATTGGCAAGACTATCTGCATCAACAATTATTTTTTCTTCAAGAGTATCTAAATTATGTCCTTTTGAGCCCCGATGATTAAAAATACATTTTTTTACCAATTCAATTTTTTCTTTAGGATAATTAAATTCCATTAATTTTTTTTCAGCAATTTCACAACCAGTTATATGATGATTTTCTCTTCCATAAATTATTGAACCAATATCATGTAACCAAGCAGAAATTTCGACTAACTCTCTATCAACTCCAAACTTATTGGCAAGCAATATTGCGTATTGGACAACCGGTTTAAAATGATTTTCAAAAGGTTCATATCCATATTTGCTTGTTGGTTTTTTACATTCTTCCTCAACAAAATCTCTTACTTTATCAACAATGTTTTTTTCATTTACTTCATTCATTTTTAATTTCCTCCAATTTTTCAATAATTTCTTTCCAGTCTTTAACACGAATTATATTTTCATTCAATTCTTTGTCTTGATTCCAAGGCATATCCACTAAAAAACATTTGATTCCTTCTTTTGAACATTCTTCTAAATTGTGATATCCATCATCAATCATAACTGAAATTCCTTCTTTCAAACAATAAGAAACTTTGCTTCCAAGATACTTTCTATTTTCATCATGTTGATAAAAAATCTCTGGATTCTCTAAAGATAATTTTGATAATCTATCCCTAACTAAATTTTCATCACTACTAAGTCTAGCCGTAAGAAAAATATTCTTTTCAAAATTTCTTGAAAGATATTCAATTCCTTCTTTAACTCCTTCAAGGAAAGGAATATATTTGTATTTTTCTAAAGATTCATATTCTTTAAACAAAGAATGTGTTTCTTCTCTTGTTATTCCTAAAAAAACTTCAAGATTATAAATATAATAATCTTTTAATTCATAATTTGTTCCATACTTTTCATTATAAAATTCAAAGAATTTTTCATGAAATTTCCAAACAGTGTCATCTAAATCAATTCCAATTTTCATTTTATTCTTCATCTTCTTTGTAAACTTTGATTCCCTCCTCTTCTACTTCAAAATCTAAAATTTTTACTGCTCTTGTTTTCAAATTAACCATTGGTACTTTACAGTGATCCGGCTTATTTCCAAATTTCTCTTGATAAGGTGTCATTCCTTCCCAAGTTGAAGATGAAACAATCATAACATTATTTTCATAAATAACTCCACTCTTGTGTGTATGCCCTGAAACAAAAATATCTGGAACTTTTCTAATCAACAAAGCATCTTTGTCTGAAGGAAAATATTGGTTCGACGCATGAGTCGGAGCAAGGTGCCTATTCTTTAGTAAATATTTCATAATTTTCTCAGGAGAATTCATTGTTTTTTCAATCATTAATTTAGGAACATTATTTGCATAATAAGGAAATGAAAAACCATGATAACATAAAACTGTAATTCCAGAAAAATTTGGTCTCTCTCCAATTGTAACGTAAGAAGGATTTTCAGTAATAATAACATTAGGTAATTCATAAAGGGGCCAAGAATATTTTTCATCCAAAATTGGTTGTGGTTCCATTAATCTAACTCCATCATGATTTCCAGGACAAATAATTATTTTTATGTCCTGCCTAATTTTTGAAAGTAAATCAGCCATCTTTTGAAATTGTTCTTCCAAATCTTGAATAACTAAATCTTCCTCTTGATTAGGATAATTTCCAACTCCAGTAATTAAATCGCCAACAATGAAAAGATATTTTATTTTTTCAACTTCAGGAGTATCTGGGATTTTTCCATTCAAATATTCAATAAATTTCAAAAAACTTTTTTCCATAAATTTTTTAGAACCGTAATGTAAATCTCCTGTAAACAAAGCATATTCTTCAATAGGAGATTTTTTTCTCTCAAAAAGTCTAGTTTCTGGAAAAATTATTTCATTTGCAAACAAAATATCCTTATTTCCAAGTCCCTTAAATGCAATAACTGAATCAAGTGCAATGTCATCAGCCTCTTTTAGTAAATCTTCCTTTTGTGAAGAAATCAACACTTTCATTCTTCCAGTCAAATCTTCGATTTCAATTATAACGTTTTTATTTTTGGTTTGCTTTTTTTCAACAATCATTCCAATAACTGAAATTTTTTGTTTATCATCTGAAATTTTTGAAATAGAAGTCAAGTTTTCAAGTTCAGGTCGTTCTTGCAAAATATTAGACAATTCAATATATCTTGATTTAAAGTGTTCAACAAAATCCTTAACCTCTAAAGATTTTCCTTGTTTCATATATGAAGAAGAAATTTTCACCTTTGATTCAACATTAACTTCTTGTTTTATTTCTTTTTTTTCTTCAATAAATTCCTTTAAGTTCAAATTTTCTAATAAAATGTTTAAAATTTCTTTATTTTCATAAAACAACTCAGACAAAAGTTTTTTTGTGAATAATTTATTTTGATTAATTAAATCAAGGGAAATAAATCTCTTTTGAAAATTATTCTTAAGTTTATCAATTATAATTTTAATATTTTCTAAATTATTTGTTTTTACAAAAATTTCTAATAAAAATCCATCTAATAAAACATTCTGTTCTTTACAATAAGTAAGTAATTCTTCTTTCATTTTAGTCCCCTATAACTAAATTAATTATAATTTAATGAATCTTTCAATATTTCTTTTGCCTTTTCCAAAATATTTGGTGCAATTGCTAATCTTATTTCTCTCATCCTTCCACCACGACCTTTAGAAATAACTCTCACATTAATAATTCCAAGCATATCAAATTCTTGAACAATATCTCCAACTCTTCTTTGAGTCAAATTATCAATTTTAAATAAATTACATAAATTTTGATAATTATGATAAACATCTCCAGTAAAATAAGATTCATTTTTCTTTTCTTCAGATAATTGAATAATAGAATAAAGAACAATCTGAAATTGTTTTGGATGATTTTTTATAATTTCTAAAATCTTATCTCTTTCAATTTTGTTCTTTGCTTCATCAATATGACTTACTAATACTTTTGAATTTCCCTCTCTTTCTGCTAATTCTCCAGCAACTCTAATTAAATCAAGTGCACGCCTAGCGTCTCCCGATTCTCTTGCAGCATAAGCAGCACATTTTGGAACAACTCCTGCATCAAGTACATTTTCCTTAAACGCAAAATCTACCCTCTTATTCAAAATGTCTTGAATTTGAAGTGCATTATAAGGAGGAAAAATTATTTCTTCTTCTGAAAGAGAACTTTTTACTCTAGGATCAACATTATCTAAAAAAGTCAAATCATTTGAAATTCCAACAATAGAAATTTGAGATTTACTGAGTTCAGAATTTAATCTAGTTAAACTATACAAAAAATTATTTGAAATTTTATTAACAATTTGATCAATTTCATCTAAAATTAAAACAATTATTTGTTTTTTGGAATCAATCATATCAATAAATCTTGAATAAACCTCTTGTGTTGGTAATCCAGTTGCAGGCACACTTCCTCCTAATTGCTCAATTAAAGCTGCAAGAATTCTATATTCTGTATCCGCTACTTGTTTAAGCTTACAATTCAAATATTCAATTTTCAAATCAAAATCATTTTTTTCATTCTTTTGCATTCTTTTTTCAAGTGCTTCTTTTACATATAAAATAGAAAGAGTTTTTCCAGTTCCAGTATTTCCATAAACAAATAAATTACTAGTTCTCTCTCCTCTCAATACTGGTGCAAGAATGGATGCAACTGATTTAATATGTTCTGATCTATGTGGAACAGTCTCAGGTTTATGTTGTGTTTGAAGATATGATTTATCTTTAAAGATTGTATTTTGATCAAAATTATCAAAAATTTCATCCAATTCATCATTTCTGAATATATATTCTACTTCGTTCATTTTCTTAAATAAGATAAATCTCTGACACGTTCATTTCTTATGGAAATAACATTTCTTTAATATTATCTTAACGAAAAAAGCTGAAATTATTATATAAAAGATTATAACTACTAAAAAAGAAATACACCTTTATTTCTTATGGAAATCTTTTGTTATTATTTAGTTTAATTCATTTTGAATAATTCATTTTGAATAATTTATTATTAAATTTTTTGTATAATTTTTATTTGTTATTATTATTTATTTTATTAAGATAATATAATATAATATAATAGAAAAATTTTTAAGTAAAAGTAAAAAATAAAAAAATAAAAAAGTAAAAAATAAAACATTCCATAAGAAATAAGGGGGACACACTTTCCCAAATAAACAAATATAATTATTACAATTAAATCTAATTTATATATTTTTTAATTAACTTTAAAATTACATCAATAAAAATTCATTTTATCATTCCATTGAAGATAAATTTATAAACTAATTCTAATTCTTTCTTTTATGCAAAACGAAAAAAGATCATTCAATTCAATTGTTGGAAAAATGATTGTAACAAAAGAAGGAAAGAGATTAGGTTTCGTTAAAGATGTTACTTTTGAAACAAAAACTGGTGAATTAATTAATATTGTTGTGAAAGATTCAACAATGTATACAAGAAATTTAAACTTAGAAAGATCATCTTCAAATGAATTACTAATTCCTTATTCTTCAATAATTGCAATTGGAGATTTTGTTATTGTTTCTGAAGAAGATTTAATTTAATTAAATTTTTTGAATTTTTAATAATATAAAATACAAATCTTTAAAAACAAAAGATTTATTTTATGAATACAATGAAAATAGCAGGATTTAATTTCACAAAGATTTTAGCAGAAAAGAATAATTCTAATTTTGAAGGATTAAAAATAGATTCTGGAATTAATTTAGAATCGATAGAAAAAATTAATTCTAAAGAAATTAAATCATCTGATTCTTTTTTAATTATCAAATGGTCTTGTGAAATTAATTATGCTCCTAATATTGCAAATATATCTTTTTCAGGTAATCTTGTTTTATCCTTAGAAGAAAAAAAAGCAAAAGAAATTATTTCTTCTTGGGAAAATAAAAAATTAGATCAAGAATTTAATATGAATGTTTTAAATTTAATTTTAAAAAAGGTTAATATTAAAGCAGTTCAACTAGAAGATGAATTAAATCTTCCTCTTCATTTCAAATTACCAAGTTTGAAATCTAAATAATTATATCTTTTTAAAATAGTAATTCTTTCTTATTTTATGAAAATTTCAGATAAAAAGAAAGAAAAAATTTATGAACAAATATTATATTATTTGTTTACAGAAAATCCTAAGGCAATTTATACTTCTTACATAGCAAAAGAATTAGCTAGAGATGAAGAATTTATTAAAAAATTATTAAAAGAATTAAAAGAAAAAAAATTAATTATTGAAATAAAGAAAAATAAAGAAGGAATTGATTATTTAAGAAGATCAAGATGGAAATTAACTTCCCCTGTTTATGAATTATATAAGAAAAATCAACTTTAATAATTACTTTTTTTTATATGAAATCTTTTAAAGAAGTATATACATTTTAATTTATGGAAAATATTAAAGATTCTTTCAGAAAAGTTAAAGAGGATATGACTCTTTTAAAAAATGAATTATCTTACTTAAAGAATAATTTATCTTCTACACATGAAAAATTAATTGAAGTTTGTGATATTTTAATAAAAACTAATGAGTCAAATAATTTAATTAAGGAAAAACTTAAATTATTGGAGAATGAATTTCTAAATAAAAAGAACGATTCAGTTAATATTTTAGAAAATGATTTAAAAAATTACTTTAAACTAAAAGATTCTCTTTTTTTTATTTCCTCTTTAGACAATTCATTAGACAAACAGACAAATTCTCTTTTAGAAAAGACTATTTCTAAGACAGATTATTCAAATTATATAAAATATAAGGATGATTTTAAGCCTAGAAATGACATAATTTTAATGAATTCCATTGGAAATGAAGGGGTTCAGACAAACAGACAAACAGATAGACAAACAGATAGACAAACAGATAGACAAACAGATAATAGTTCGTATAATACAAAAATTGAAATAAAAAAGGATACCTTCTCGGATGCGTCAGAAGTAATTAGTTCACTAGATTCAATTAAAAAGGAAATTCGCTACAAATTTAAGAGATTAACAGATCAAGAAATTCTTGTTTTTTCAACAATTTATCAATTAGAAGAAGAAATTGGCTTCTCTGACTATAAATCTCTTTCTGTAAGATTAAATCTTTCTGAATCTTCTATAAGAGACTATGTGCGAAGATTAATTTTCAAAGGAATACCTTTAATCAAAGAAAAGGTAAATAACAAAGAAATTCAATTATTTATTTCCCCAAATCTTAAAAAAATTGTCTCCTTGAGCACAATTTTAGAATTAAGAGATTTATAATTTAATCTTTTTCCGTCGATAAAAAAATAAATCTTATTTATTTTTTATTTATTCGGTATACAGAATAAATTTTTTTTATATTTTATTATCTAACTCTCCTTTTTTTGGGTCAAAATACTCTTTATTTATTCGTTTTCCTCCATTTCTTTCTTTTTTTCTTTTTCAATACTCACTTTATTCTTTTTTAACAATTTTTCTTTAGTTTCTTTTGGTATGTATACCCTTTTTTTACCACTTTTTTCAATTATTTCTTTAATTAAACTCTCACTTTTTGATTTTATCATATTAATTTGACCTCTTATTGTTGATTTTTCTTTATTTAACATTATAGCAATGTCTTCATAACTAAGTTTTAGTTCAGAATTAAGTAATATTCCTATGATTGCTCTTTCCATAATAGAAAAATTAGATAAATTAGGTGTTTGAACACCTGTTTGAACACTTGTTTGGTTTATTTGAACATCTGTTTGTTTATTCAACGCTTGGCTGTTTGTTTTAAACACCTGTTTATTTTGGGTATTTATTCCAATAACATTCATCATATCTATTGTATTTTTTATTCCTTCAATTTCTTCATTTATATTTGATAAAGTGGATTTAATATCCATTATCTCTTTCTTTGTTGCAATTTTTTCAGAATCTAGGTGTTTAATCCATTCTGTTACAGATAAAATATCTTTTTTTACAGACTCAAACCCTTTTTTTGTGTCTTCTTTTATTTCATCAACCCTTTTTTTATTTGTAAATAACCAAAACATATACTTTTTAGGTTATATATATTTATAAATATTTTTGTTTTTTTCGTCGGTATATACATTATTTTTGAATTTTTTTAATTTTGGTGTTGTTTGTCTAAACAACTGTTTAGACGGGAAATGTTTTTTTTAATTTATACAAAAAACAGCTGTTTAAACAGCAATAAACAGCAATAAACAGAATAAGTTTAATTTTCTTTTTTATCTTTTTTAGACCATAAAAAGAGAAAAATACAATTTTACTCTGTTTAAACAGTTGATTAAAAATACTTTTTGAATACTTTTTTTATATTTTTGTTTATTTAGATAACCTAAGTAAATAAAAATATAAAATTGATTCTCTTTTATTATTCAATTTATTTTAATATTTCTATCAATAAAAAATAGATCTTCATTCACAAAGCTTCTAAATCAAAATAACCAAGGAATAATTTCAAAGAATAAATTTATTCTAAAAATATAAACTAAAAT
>JAACWB010000001.1 GCA_009992215.1 archaeon | reverse complement strand
TTGTCACAAATTCTATCTGCTTCTTCTAAGAGTTGCGTTGTTATTATTACTGTTGTTCCAGTTTTGTTTATTTTTCTTATCAAATGTAATATTTGTTTACGAAGATAAGGGTCTAGGTCAGCTGTTGGTTCATCTAGAATTAATACTTTTGGTTCATGAATTAATGAACATGCAATGTCTAACCTTTTTTTCATCCCAACAGAAAGGTTTTGGGCTAAAACATTCTCTGCTTTCTTTAACCCAACAAAACGAATTATTTCATTTTCTCTTTGTTTTAATATTTTATTTTTTACTCCGTAAAGTTTTCCAAAATGAATTAAATTTTCTCTTACAGTTAATTTTTCATAAAAAGAACCATCTTCAATTGCTAATCCAAAAGACTTTTTTATGTTCCTTATATCTTTTAGAATATTTCTACGAAGATAAAATATTTTTCCTTTTGTTGGTGTGTAAAAAGAAGCAATCATTTTTAGAATTGTTGATTTTCCTTCACCTGATGCACCAATAATTCCTGTAACTTTTCCTTCAGGAATTGTTAAATTTATTGAATCTAAAACAACATTTTTACCAAATGATTTAGACACCTCTTTAAATTGAATTAATTCATCATCCATAGTTTGATTAAATAATTCAATTTTTTAAATATATCTTAGAATATACTCGAAATATAATTTAAAAAAAATATTTTTTCACTCTTTTTAGAGTGAAAAAAAGAAAAAAAAGAAAAAAAATAAATAAAAATTACTTTCCCGGAATTTAGGCTACAACCATTTCAGCTGTTGTTTCAGATGTACCCTTGTATTCTTTAGAAGTGTCTACAGTTTTCTTAGTTAAATAAGTTGCAGCATTAGCAGTGTCTGCAGCGTCATAACCTGCAACAACTAAAGCTAATTTTCCACTCATAAATGCGTCTTCAACACCTTTAATTAAGAATTCTCCAGCACCAACACCAGTAGCCATAGTGAAAGCTTCACCACAAGTTCTAGTTGGTAATCCAAGAGCAGTAGCAGCTGCAGAGTTGATACATGATCCACCTACAATTACTAAATTCTTAGAGGAAACTGAATTTACCTCTGAATCTTTTACAAGAATATCACCAATTGCACCACCTGTTGACATAGTCGCTTCTGCTGAAGAAACATACAAATCTGCAGTAACTTCATCACCATGGTATACTAACTTAACCTTATATTGATCAGCACTCTTATCCCACAACATTTCTGTTGCAAGTTCTGAGTAAACAAAGTTTCTGTAAATATCTGTATCACCCATTTCAGTGAAAGTTCCATCAATAGTTCCAACTACATTTGTTACACTAACTTTATTACTCGCATCATCTGCTAAAGTTAAAGTTATGTTTTGTCCAGCACCAATATTTTCATTTTTGTCTTCTTCTGAGAAAATTAATGAGTAAGTTGCTGGGTGGTTTGTACAAGTTGTAGTGTTTGCTGTTCCAGCCACATTAGTAGTTGTATCATTATATGAAACTACTTGTGTGTAACCTAATTGTGAACCACTTGTTGAAGCTAACCAACTACAAGCTGTTGTCGCACTAACATTAGTTGTATTGTAGAAATCCATTGCTGTTTCATTTAACCAAGGTAAGTAAACTTTCATTCCTTCTTTTGAATAAAGTGTATTAAAGTTCACTCCACTAGTAGTAGTTCCAAGTGATGCAGTCTTTGCTGTTCTATTTAATGATACAACAGTAAATTCTACATTACCAATTGAAATTTCATCTGCTGGTTCTGCATCTGTTTTCACACCTGACCAAGCACCATTACTTCTATATTCGAAAGTTGCTCTTTGAGTTCCACTTTCATTTTTGAAATTTGTTGCTCTCATCAAATATGATTCAGAATCTTGTCCATCAGTCCAAGAAGCTACAAACCAATCATCAGTGTCTCCATCAAATGTAATATTTGTTGTTCCTGTTCTTAAAAGATTATCAGAATCTTTTCCAACTAAAGTATAATTTGTTCCATTAAAATATAGAATATTTATATCTTCAGTTGAATCTTTGATTGGGAAATCATTTAAGACAATAGAATCATCACCTGAATTTTCAACCATTAAATTTTCTTCTGCTGGATAATTTAATCCCCCATAAGAAAGTTTAATTGCTCCGAATCCTGGCATTATTACATCTGAATCTTCGGCTACAAATAAGTCATCATCAGCACTCCATTGTAATGTAATTGTTGATAATTTTGTAGAACTGTTTGTAATAAATGCTGTCAAATCCGAAATAGAATTTTCATTTAATTCAACATCTGAACCACTAGTTAACAATAATTTACCATTACCAATACTAAATTCCACTTTGCTAAGAGTTCCTTCTTTACTTGAGTATAAAATATCTTTAATACCTAAGTAAGAACCATCTTTTAATTTGTAAGTTTCACCTTCTCCTAAAGTATTTGTTGTTTCACCATCAACACTTAATTTTACTTCAGGTGTACTTCCAATAAATGAAATTGATACTGACTTTCCAGCAACTGTTGCAGATTCTCCTTCTGTTAATACAGTAGAAACTGCTGAATCTAATAGAGTTAAAGATTCACCAACTGTTGAACTATTTGATAATACGTAATATTCTTTACCCATCAACGTCAAATCAGCTGTAACTAAATCTGCCCATTCAGGCTCATCAGTAAAATCTAATGTATAATTTAATACATGTGCTCCATTAGCAATTCTAATACCTGTTACTGGTTCATCTGCTTTGTAATCGTTGTCTTCCCACATATTTAATGTTAAATTTGCTAAAGTTACTTTTTGTGTAAAATCAAATTCATCATTATCATTGTCAATAAAAACTCCATCTTTCAATAAAGTTGGTAGTTCATCATTGTCAATTGTAGTTGAGACAACATCTGCAATTGAATCTCCTAAATTAAATTTAGTAGAAGTTTTTTCTAACTTATATACATCGCCATCTGTACTTGTAACTGTAGTTGTTCCTGTAACATAAGTACCTAAAGATGTTTGAATGTTTCCTGCTTGAACCATATCAAGAGAAGAAACCCCAGCACCTGTACCATATACAACTGCTACATTAGCTGTTCCACTTTCTACAAATGGAGCAGGATAGTTTGCAGCTGAAGCAATACCTACAGTCATTCCAGCCATCAACACGCTTGTTGCAATCGCTGTGATTTTTTTAAAATTCATTTTTGTTTTTATAATCCTCCTTTGTTCCTCTCTAGTTGATTGCATTCTTGCAACCATTTACTAAATAGTTATAGGGGAACTACTCAGTTTAAACAAGATGTCTTGTTTTGAAACATCCTTGTTTAAGTCTGTTTAGACTAACTTAAAGAGAGAAAATTAATTCTTAATCATTATTTGAATAATTTATCCCGTTTTTCAAAAAGAGGTTGAATTTTAAGGTTTGATACATAAAGTTTTCGTTACTTCGTTATAGAAATTACAAAAAATGTTACAATTAAAAAAATAAGAAAAAAATATATGTTATAAAATAACATATATTTTTATTTTGGAAGAAAAATTAATATTTATGACCAAAAATTATTTTCTCTAGGTATAATTCTTTCTTTTCCACATCATAGCTAAAAAGAACTCTTAATTTTTCAATTCTAATTCTAGAATAATTATTTAAGGGAGGATGCAGATGTTTTTGCCTTGAGGGGTCTTTTACAACTTCATTAATTTTATTTATAATTCTCTTTCTAAATATATTATCTAATTTACAAAAATCCTTTTCAAATTCTTTAGTCGGAATAATTTTGTAAGTCATTCCAATTTGCAAAATCTCTTTTTTTAATTTGTTGCTTTGATTTCTTTAAAGAATTCATTATTTTACGATTACTTAAGATTTCTAATGTTTCCATTTTATCGTTTAATTCGCTTATTTGTTTTGCTAAATCAACTATAAATTTTTTATCTACATTTATTGTTTCCATAATAAAGATTATGTGAAAATAGTATTTATAGTTTTCTAAGAAAACATTTTGAAAAAAATTAAATTGGACTTACAAAATTTTCTGAATTTTGTTAGGTCCTCGGATTTTGTTTTTCAAAATCCTTGTGGAAAACATTTCTCAAACAAGTAAAATCAATTGGAAAATGATTTTACGGAGAAATGTTTAAAGAAAATAAAAAAAATAAAAAAATAAATTATTTTGACTTTCCCGGAATTTAGGCAACGATTACTTCAGCAGTAGTTTCAGATGTACCCTTGTATTCTTTAGAAGTGTCTACGTCTTTCTTAGTTAAGTAAGTCGCAGCATTAGCAGTGTCTGCAGCGTCGTAACCTGCAACAACTAAAGCTAATTTACCTTCAGTGTAAGCGTCCTCGACCCCTTTGATCAAGAATTCTCCAGCTCCTACACCAGTAGCAGCAGTGAAAGCTTCACCGCAAGTATGTTCTGAAACTCCTAATACAGTAGCAGCTGCAGAGTTGATACATGATCCACCTACAATTACTAAATTCTTAGTAGCAACAGAAGAAACTTCTGAGTCTTTTACAAGAACATCACCTAAAGCACTAG
>JAACWB010000056.1 GCA_009992215.1 archaeon | reverse complement strand
AAACTATTATTAAAATTTTATTTTGTTTCATAAAATATTTATACATTATATTCTTATACTCCTATTTACTTTTTTATTGCGTAGATATATTAAAAATATCAAAAAAATTGCCGCTAACAAAATATGCCACAAACAAACTATAAATTTTATTTTAAAAAAGTTTATTTGCCAACATATATCAAATAATCTTTCAATAGTGTGAGATCCAACAAGCATAACTATAGGAAACACAATTCGACTTTTGCCGCTATCAAAGTATATATCATAACGATATGTTTTATGTGGTTGGTTTTGGGGAATTGAAGTAAAAACATAAATTGGTTTTTCTGATTTTGATTTTGGAGCAACACGAACTAAAATGCTTTTTTCTTTGGTTTTGTTAAAATCATTGCTTAAATACGCCCACTTATAACTATCATCATAATTTTGTGCCACTGAAACATTTATAACGAGTTCGTATGAATTATTGTTTAAAATATAAATTTCGCACCAATCCCCACCTACAAACCAACACTTAACATCCGTGCCAGGCGTAGCAAATTTTGTGTAACCATCTATATTTAAATCAAAATCAAGATTTTTACAGTCTAATATACAGTTGTCAGCATTTTCACCATAACTACAAATACCATCACCACAAACAGGTTTAGGTATTTTATCAAATCCATCACCTATACCTCCGCCCCCATACCATGATTGGTTAGGT
>JAACWB010000026.1 GCA_009992215.1 archaeon | reverse complement strand
CTAAAATTCAAACCTTTCCCATATTTTGAATCAAGATAACTAACTCCAGAAACAATTGTTCCATTATGTCCATAACGAGAAACATCCAAAACATTGTCTTCAAAATTCATCATCAAAATTAAACTCTCATCATAAATTGGATATTCTCTCCCTTCCCAATTAAAAATAAATTTATCTAAAGTAGGTAAATTATACAAATTAATCAAAACAGAAATAATATCACTTCCAATAGTGTCAGTAGAATCAATATAATTTGTATCAACAACTTTTCCAGTCAAATTTAACCTAAAAAAAATCAACGAAAAGAAAATTACAAATATAATTGAAAATAATAAAATCTTATCTAACCTCTTCATGATATAACCTAGTAATATACACTTATAAAATTTTTCTCTAATTGCCAAATAATCTTATAAAACAAAACATCCTAAATAATTTATGAAAACAGAATTTATTCCAATTGATTATGATTATTTTGATTTTGATGGCAAAAATCACATAAAAATTTTTGGTAGAGACAATGAAGGAAAAAAAATTTGTCTTATTGATACTTGCCCAATTTATATGTGGGCAATTCTAAAAGAAGGAGTAACGGAAAATTTACAAAAAAAACTAATTGAAGAAATTAAACAAATTTACATTCAAACAAAAGAGAGAACAACAAGAATAGAAAAAGTTGAAGTGCATGAAAAAAACTTTTTAGGAAAAAAAGTAAATGCATTAAAGATTTTTGCAACAAACTACAAGGATTTATCAGCAATTGCAAGTAAACTTGATTCCCCGCTAATAGATAAACGAAGAGGATACGATTTAGGTTTTGTAACTCACTATATCATTGAAAACAAAATTGAACCATTCACTTGGTATGAAATTGAAGGAAAAAAAGTAAACAAAGAAGAGTATGATGAAATTATAAAAGATTTGAAAGTTGACAAAACAATAAAATTAATTTCAAAAATTAAATTAGAAAAATTAAATTTCAAAGCAAAAGCTTTGGCTTATGATATTGAAACTGATTCACTAAAACCAGAAAACGGAGAAATATTAATGATTTCTTTAGTTGGAAAAGATTTCAAAAAAGTAATAACTTGGAAAAAAGAAAAAACAGATAAAAAATATGTTGAATTTGTTGAAGACGAAAAAGAAATGTTAAAGAGATTTGTAAAAGCCGTAAAAGAATATTCTCCAGACTTTTTGATTGGTTATAATTCAGATAGTTTTGATTTGCCTTTCATTAAAGAAAGAGGAAAAATTTTGAAAGTTAAAATCCCTTTATCTTTAGATAAATCAGAAATAAAAATTCAAAAAGGAATTCCTTCAACTTCGCGAATAAAAGGAATAACACATATTGATTTAATTCGTTTTATCAGAACTGCTTATTCACAATATATGCAATCTGAAACACTTTCTCTAAACGAAGTTTCAAAAGAATTTTTACAAGATTCAAAACTTGATTTCAAAATTGAACATTCTTCTCTACTAGACGGAAAATGGAATAATTATTATGAATATAATTTACAAGACTCCATTTTAACTCTAAAACTTTTTGAAAAATTTTGGCCAGACATGCTAGAATTTTCAAGAGTAATAAAAGAACCAGTTTTTGAAATAACAAGAAATGGTCTTTCAAAACAAATTGAAGGTTATATTTTACACAACTTAGAAAAGTTTAATGAAATTCCAGAAAGAAGACCTTCTCCAAGTGAATCAGGAAGGCGTCGTGAACACGGAGGAGTTGAAGGAGCTTTTGTTTACGAACCAAAACCAGGAATTTATGAAAACCTTGCAATGTTTGATTTCACATCAATGCACACTTCAATAATTATTACATACAATATTTCAAAAGGAACCTTAACTGATTCAAAACAAGATTCCTACGAGTCACCCGAAATAGATTATGACGGAGTAAAAACCCATTTTTATTTTGAAAAAGAACCAGGTTTTTTTCCAACGATACTAAAAGACATTTTTGAAAAAAGAAAATTCTACAAAGACGAATACAAAAAAGATCCAAATCCAATAACAAAAGCAAGAAGTAACGCTTTCAAAGTTCTTTCAGCTTCCGCGCACGGTTACATTGGTTTTTTTGGAGCAAGATATTATTCTTGGGAATCTTCCTCTTCAATTTTGGCATTCGTTAGAAAATTCAACAAAGAAACAATAAAGAAAATTGAAAAAGCAGGACACAACGTAATTTATGGAGACACCGATTCAGTTGCTTTTACTTGCGAAAATAAATCACATGAAGAAATAAAAGAACTATTGAAAAAATTAAATTCTGAATTACCGGGAGTTATGCACTTGGAACTTGAAGACTTTTTCAAAAGAGGAATTTGGGTTACAACAAGAGGTGGAGAAACAGGTGCAAAGAAAAAATATGCAATGATTGATGAAAATGAAAGAGTTAAAATACGTGGATTTGAAACAGTAAGACGGGATTGGTGTAAACTAGCTAGAAAAACACAAGACAAAGTTTTAAGATTGATTCTAAAAAATGGAAATGAAAAAGAAGCACTAGAATATGTAAAAGAAATTGCTGAAAAATTAAAAACAAGAAAAATCCCAAGAGAAAAATTAATTATTAGAACACAATTAAAAAAATCAATTTTTGAATATCGTTCAATTTCTCCACACGTTGTGGCTGCACAAAAAATGAAAGATAGAAAAATTCCTGTTGGAGAAGGTTCTTTGATTGAATATTACATAGGAGAATCAAACGGAAAACTCGTTCGTGAAAAAGCATTCCTTCCTGATGAAAAAACAAAATATGACATAGACTATTATTTGAACAAACAAATTCTCCCTTCAGTTGAAAACATTTTTCAAGTTTTCAAAATCAATATAAAAGAAGTTGTTGAAGGAAAAAAGCAAGAGAAACTTAATAAATGGTTCTAACTAAAATATAAAATGAAAAACAAAAAAATAAATAAAAACTGCAACTCGCCTCACGGGTGTGGAGCATACGGGCTAGGATTTATTGGAGCAGCAATTTATTTTATTGGACAATCAACATCTTTTTGGATGGGAGTAGTTGGTTTTCTAAAAGCAATAATTTGGCCAGTATTTTTAGTTCTTGAATTATTGAAATTCATTGGTGCATAAACTAAAATGAAAAGAAGGACAAAAGAAGTACTTCACGAGTTAAAACATCACGCGCCATTTACAATTACGGCAACAATTTTGGCAGTTTTAATTGTAGTAATATTAAAATTTTTCATAAAAAAAACATTTGAAGAAGGAGCTTTTGAAATTCTCCATCCTCTACACATAATTGCTTCAGCATTAGTCTCTGCAGGAATTTTCTACAAATATAAACCAAAAGCAATTCCAGCAATTTTTGTTGGTATTATTTCAGCAATTATAATTGGAAGTTTAAGTGATATTATTTTTCCTTTCTTTGGGGGATTAGTTTTTGGATTACATCCTAAATTTCATTTACCCTTAATTGAAGAACCAATAATGATTTTAAGTTCTGCATTAGTCGGTGGAATAATTGGAATAATTACAAAAACAACAAAACTCCCACACCTAATACATGTTGGTTTGTCGGTATTTGCAAGCCTCTTCTATTTACTTGCATTCTCAACAACTCAATCAATTTTAGGATTCATACTTGCAATCATGATTGTTTTCATTGCAGTAATAATTCCATGCTGTGTTTCAGACATTCTCTTCCCCTTCTTTTTCCTAGGTAAAAAAATAAAACAGTGTGAATGTTGCCAAAATAAATGTTAAATAATTCCTAATTCTTTCTTTTTCTCTTCAGAAAATCTAATTGCATCACGAAAATAATATTCTTTTTCCAAAACAAAAGGATTAAAATAACCATTTTTTCCCCAGAGTGCAAAATCGTTAAACTTGAATCCCTTCTCTTTAGAATAAAAACAATTCTTATCCCAAAATGCATCTTGCCAAACATAATATCCGTCCTTTAAAATTATTTTAAAAGATTCATTTTTCTTTTGATCGTATTCTTGATAATCTAAAAAAGATAATTCTTGAGGAAACATATCTACTGCAAGTTCATTAACAAAAGCAGGCAAAAATAAATCAACTCCTTCAACTTTAACCAAGTAAACTCCTTCGGGTTTCATAGAAAGATCAAAACGATTAAAGATATCACTAGAAACACCTGCCTCGTATAAAGAACAATTTGTGAATCTAGAAATGTTTTGTTTTTTAATAGCTTTATTAAATTTTTTAACACTCTCGTCTAACAAATAAACAAAATTATTTATCTTTGGAAATTTTCCACAATATATTTCTCCATTGTCATCACGAATTTTATATACATTACTAAAGTGACCATTATATTTTGTAATAAAATTTTCTCTATTTTTCAAATCAACACTAAACTTTTTTTCTAGATTCATTTTATGTTAAACTTCCTAGATTTAAACTGCCAACTCTCAACATTAATTAAGTAAGACTCAACATCTTCAGGAACCCAAATGGCATTCCCCCAGTGAATATTAGGGCCATAAATTAAATTTTCAGAATCAAAATGTTTACCTTCTAAAACATATTCTCCATTAAATAAATAAGGAGCAATCAAATCAGCCTTTTTCAAAAAAGAACGATACGCAAAATCTTTCTCCTCACCATATTCCATTTCCTTAATTATTTCTCCTCCCAAATCTTGTAAGGAAATAACTGGATAATAAATTCCAGTGTTAATTTCTTTAGCTAAAAAAATTCCTTCAACCTTCGGAAGCAAATTTATTCCTCCTAAATATTCCTTATCAATTTTATGCCCCATTAAAAAATTCAAATAAGTATTTTTAGTTCTTTCAAAAGCATAATCTGAATCATCCAAGATTCCTTCTAATCTGTCACACCGAACTCTAATTTCATTTCCATTAGAAACAGGATAAGCTTGAACTAAATGACTATCTCCCACATTTCTAAAACCAACCTCAAATTCAAATTCATATTTCTTTTCCAAATCATCAAGGCACCGCGGAACACACTTTGCAACTTCACTATAAATATTACTGGTTGTTTTCATAATTTCCAAAAGAACAAATACTATAAAAACCTTTCTCAACTGTCACTATTCAAAAGAGATAACAAATAATAAACTATTTAAACCTAAAATTCCTGTAATTAATATGGAAAAAGACTATAAAAAATTACTAAATGAAGAAATAGAAAGAATAAAACCATTTTATGACAAAGTTGTAGAAAGGTCAAAAACAAGTAATAACTTAATGGATAGTGCATACAGGCATGAAGGAAGAACCGTTATTGGTAGATTGACTCAAGCACAAGAACTAATGAAACTAAAAGGAGAAAGTGATTTTGCAAACGAATTAATAAAACACGCTTACGAAATTGAATTGCCTCACCTAAAAAATTTGGAAGAAATGGTTCAGATGGGAGATTTAACAAAAGAAAAAATACAAACAGGAAAAACAAATTTCTATGAATTAATTGAAAGACAACAAAATATACATAAAGAATACCTTAATTCAAAAAATATCCAATATAATAATTTTGGAAACAAAAATGAAACTGATTTCAATGAAGGCGTTGCAGCAACACTTATTTCAATGCACTACGGAAACTCTGTTAAATGGGCAAAAGAAAATTCAAAAATAAATGTTAAAATTAAAAAAACAAGATACACAAAAAAGAAAAAACATCACATTAATTATCAAATTCAATTAGAAAACGAATTTGGTGAAACCCCGCTAAATCCAGGAATTGGAGAAAATGAAGGAATTGGAACCTTGTTCACAAACACAATTTTAAAAACAATTAAAGGAAAAGTTGAATATTACAATGAAGCCGAATTATCAAACACAAAAAACCCCGTTTACGGAATAAAACTAACTCTTCCAATAAAATAATTCTCCCCAACTCTTATAAATTAATTCTTTCTCTTAATTATACATTCCTTCTTAATTTCTTCCAAATGGGAGGTTGGAGGGGGAAGGCGGGCGCGTAATAAAAAATACGGGCGTGATTATATTAAATTTTCTACTAAGAAAATTTACAAAATAAAATGACAAAAAGAAAAAAACAAACATATGAACCAAAACCTTTGTTTGTCGAAAGAATGGAAAAATTACTTGAGAAAAAAGATTTAGAAGAATATTGGGAAATATCAAAAATTGATCCTGTTGATTCCATTCGTTGTAATACATTAAAAATTTCTCCAAAAGAATTAAAAGAAAAATTAGAAAACAAAGGTTGGAAAATTAATCAACCTTGGAATGAATATCCTGAAGTGATGGTAATACTTGGAAAAAAACCAACTGGAGAAGAAAAAGAAATTTTAATTAATGAAAACTTGGCAAAACTAGCTCCTGGAGAACTCGGACGTTCATTAGAACATTTACTTGGATATTATTATGTTCAAGAACTCTCTAGTATGCTTCCAGTAATTGCAATTAGTCCAAACGAAGGAGAAATGTATTTAGATTTATGTGCAGCGCCAGGTTCAAAAACAACTCAAGCAGCAGCAAAAATGAAAAACAAAGGAGTAATTATTGCAAATGAAATGTCAATGGGAAGAATGAGAATTCTAGCAGCAAACTTAGAGCGTTGCGGAGCAACAAACACGATTATCACAAGAAAAGAAGGTGAAGCACTCTGTAAAAAATTAGAAAAAACAAATGTACTATTTGATAAAATTTCAGTAGATGCTCCATGTTCAGGAGAAGGAACAATTCGTAGTTCTCCAAAAACTTTTTTAATGTGGAACATAAAAACAGTAAAGTATCTCTCACGTGTTCAAAAAGATTTATTTCGTGAATCATTCAAAAGATTAAAAATAAACGGAGAACTCTTGTACTCAACTTGTACACACGCACCAGAAGAAAACGAAGAAATAGTTGATAGAATGCTAAAAGAATTTGGTGATTCAATTGAAATTATACCAGTAAAATTACCTCTAAAAACAAGAAACGGAATAACCGAGTGGGAAGGAAAAACTTATGACAAACGAGTTATACTTTCACAAAGACTCTATCCACAAGACAACAACACCGAAGGATTTTTTGTTGCAAAATTTAGGAAGGTAAAAGAATGAAACCACAAATAAAATTAGAAAAAACAAAAATCAGAGAATTAAAAATTATAAAAAAAATAAGACGAAAGTCTTCTCAAACAAGTCTAACTCACTACTCAAAACAAGATGTAAAAATTATGACCTTTGCAGGAGATCACTTTATATTAGATTTATTAAATCCCTTTAGGAAAATATATACAATAAAATTAAACAATAAAATAATAGGATATATAATATTACAAATAAATACTTCATGGTTGTGGCATATTTTTATAGATCCAAAATATCAAAATATGGGATTAGGAACACAAACAATAAAAGAAGTTGAAAAAATATTTAGAAAACACAAATTAAAGGAAATAAATTTATTTGCAAGATTAAATGCTTTTGAATTTTACAAAAAAAATGATTTTATAGATAAAGGGCCACATAATTGGTGTGGAATATTAACGGGATTTAAAAAAATTAAAATGAGACAAATGAAAAAGAGATTAAAATGAAAAATAAAATTATAAAAAAGATATTTATAATTGGTACATCTGGAACTGGAAAAACTTACCTCTCTAAAAAATTATCAAAACTATACAATATTGAAAAAATAGATTTAGATGAAATAGAGTGGAAAAGTAAATATTCAGAAAGAAGAAACCCTCAAGAAAAAACAAAATTGATTAAAAATATACTAGAAAAAAACAAGTGGATAATAGAGGGAGCTTACACACATTGGACAGAAGAAATAGCAAAAAAAGCAGACATCATTTTATGGTTAAAATTTAATACTTCTCTATTAAAAAGAAGATTGATTGTACGTTATATAAAAAATAAAATAGCAAATAAAAAACCAAAATTAAAAGAACTAAAGAATTTAATAAAATTTGTTGAAAATTACAATAAATATAAAGAAAAAAATGAAGCATACAAAAACCACCAAGAACTCGTAAATAAAAATAAAAAAAATTTGATAATAGTAGGAAACAAAAAAGAACTAAACATACTTCTAAAAAAATTAAAATGAGACAAATGAAAAAGAGAATAAAATGAAAAACAAAATTATAAAAAAATTATTGAATATCACTTTTTTAGTATTAGGTATACTAATTGTTTTTTGGACTGTACTTTGGTTAATAGAACTAAAAACAGCAACGGATTTAGGAACACTTATTATTGGAATAATTTTTTTATCAATAGGTATTTATGCAACATTAATCTTTTTAGTTTTAATTTTCATATACATAATACTTTCATTAATAATTAAAAAAATAAAGAAAATAAAAAAATCAAAATGAACGAAAAAGCTGACACAATAAGAATAATTGAAGGAAAGGAAAGAGAAAAGTTTGTTGAAAAACTAAATGAGCAATTCGGAATAAAAGAAATTCCGGGAAAAATAATAATGCGAGGAAGAGAAAAAGTTTTTCTGTTCACTGGCGACTTTGAAAATAAAGAAATTTGGGAACTTGAAAAAATAACTTTCATTGAAAGAGTTGGAACATATATGGCCAAAATCGAAGAAGGTGGAATTCGTTTATCAATTGAAGGAAGTCAAATTCTAAAAAACGAGATAACAAAAAATACAATTGAATTAAATGAAGAAGAAATGGAAACTTGGATGATGGGCCATGAAGTTTTAAAAAAATCTGGATTACGGGGATATATAATAATGAAATACAAAAATGAAATGCTTGGAACAGGAAAAGCATCCGAAGAGAAAATAACAAACTTTATTCCAAAATCCCGTAGGTTAAGAGATAAAACAATTGAAAATTAATAAAAATTATTTTATTGGTCTTTGAATTATAACTGCCTCTCCCCGGGTTGATATTTTCCAAAAATTATATCCTTTTTCTTGTGCTTTTTGTAAATCATAACTTTCTGCAGGAGCAAAAAAACCTAAAGTAGGATTACAAAAAAATGTTTCTGTTTCCTTAAATCCGTCTTTTAAAAAATTAGGAAGTAAAGAAGAATTTTTTAATTGATAATAATTTTCATGAAAATCAATTTCTTCACGAGGTATTTCCTGTACTTTACTCCAATCAACTTCAACCTTAACCATTGAATCTTTTTTATTTAGTGTATAATTTGGATAAGTTACAACATTAAATTTATTTTTGTGTTCTTTAGGTATTTCGACATACAAAAAAGAGGCTAAATCTTTTTTGTTGCAGGATTCAAAAACCCAATTATATTTATGAGGTAATTGAGGCATATTTCCCCAATTTAGTTCCTCAAGCTTAGATTGTATTTTCCATAAAAAATCATCAAAAAAATTATATAATTTATAGGGAATTAAAGAAAACCTATCTCGTAATTTTAAAACATCATAATAATCATCTTCTTTTGGTAAAATAAGAGTATTCATTCCTCCACCTGATTCTTCAAGATAACCAAAGTAATTTGAAACAAATCTATTTTCTTTTTTTATATCCTCTTCAACATTAATTTTTTCATCTCCCGCATAAATACAAAGTGTTGTCGACAACCAAGTGTGATTACTTCCAGCAACATCCATCATACTTTGAAACTCTTTTGGATAATTCATCATTAATTCATAAGATAAAATATGATCAATTGGAATAGCTCCAAATTTTTTAGCCAAATCAAAAGCACGAGACAATCCAACAGATTCGCCATGTGTTTGACCGGGATTTGCATGAGCCAACAAAGCAACTTCAAGTCCTCGATCAACCAAAGGATACCAAGTCAAACTTTCTTCATCATTATAAATCATTATTAAAATTAGAAAAAGAACTATATAAATATTTATGAATAAAATTGGCATTTTTATTCAGTTAAATAAAACAAATTTTGAATTATTTTTTATTTATAAAAAATTACAAAATAATTAAATTGTCTAATTAACATATGTTATGTCTAATTCCATTTATTACTAGAAAACTATTTAAGTATTCTCTTCTTTGCAAAAATTATGCCTAAAATTGCTGTTGCTCAAATTGAAGTTTTTGATGAACTGAAGAAGAATGTGAAAAAGATTCTTGATTTTATAGATAAGGCTTCATTAAAAAATGCAGATTTAGTTTGTTTTCCTGAATCTTGTTTAGGTGAAGATTTTCTAAATATTGATTGCAAAGAAATTAAGAGTATTCAGAAAAAATGTAAAGAAAAATCTATTTACTGTATTTTTGGTGCACACATCAAAGAAAAAAATAGAATTTTTAATTCTGCTGTCTTAGTGGACAGATCAGGCAAAATCCAAAATGTTTACAAAAAAGTAAATTTGTTTCCAAATCTTGATTTAAGACAAACTTCCCCAGGTAAAGAGAACAAAGTTATTGAAACAGATTTTGGAAAAATTGGAATAATTATATGTTGGGATTTTGCATTCCCAGAATATATTAAAAAACTTTCAAAAAACGGAGCACAAATTATCTTCTGCCCTTCATATCTATTGGATGATGCTAAAATCAGTAAAGATGTTTTTAGAAGTTATCCCTTAACAAGAGCTTTTGAAAATTTGGCTTACTTTGTAAGTTGTGATGCCTTTACTGATGAAGTGCTTTCTGAAAGTTATATTTGCAGCCCATTGAAAATTTTAAATAAAATCAAGAACCGAGAAGGCATAATTTTTGCTGATTTGGATTTAAAGAAAATTACTCAATTAAGAAAAACATATAATTGTTTAGGATAAATGTCAAAAAGAAATCTGCACTACTCCCTTCACGAACTTATCTTATTTGTGATTTTCAAAAAGAGAACAAAATAATCTTATCCTAATTCAATTCATCAAAAACAAATTTTGAATTATTTTTTAGATAAAATTAAAGATTTTTGTTGCGTTGTTTACTTCGGTAAACGAGTAATGAAAATCTTTCGATTTTAGCAAAAAAGAAACAAAATTAATCTTCTTCTGATTCGAAACACTCCTCACAAAGTCCGTCCCTCTCATCAAACTCTTTTCTTGTGCAATCAACAAAGTAACCGCACTTCCTACACTTGAAATTCATAAACTCCAACATGCAAAACCAAAGAAAATAAAGTATATTAAGATTTAGATTTAATTGGGATAAATAAACATTTGTAAAATTAGTCTTTTTCGTTAATTAAAGATTCTAAACCTTTTTCAATAATTAAATCCCAACGAGGATTACCGCCCCAACCCTTAGCCTTACCAATTAATTTTGCAACATATTCATAATTCAATAAATTTTTTTCAAAATTATCTTTTAACTCGGCATTATTAGAATAATCTCTGTCTGGATTCAGTATTAATTTATATGTTGGTTCTTGTTCTGCCATATTAAAAGATTATCAAATTATTTTTTAAATATTTATATTGTTAAATATCTATTTATTCAATTAACCACCAAATTTATAACTAAATACTTCTTTTCAAATTTATGAACAAAGAAGCAATAATAAAAGCCGGAAAAATTGCAAGCGAAATAAAAATTTGGATTAAACCTCAAATAAAAAAAGGAGACAAATTACTAGACATTGCAACAAAAATCGAAGATAAAATTTTTGAATTGGGGGGTTTTCCAGCTTTTCCAGTAAACCTTTCAATAAACGAACAAGCCGCGCATTACACGCCAACATATAACGATGAAAAATTAGCAGAAGGTCTGCTAAAAGTAGATTTTGGTGTTCACATCGACGGTTTCATTGCCGACACAGCATTTAGTGTTGATTTAGAAAACAACGAAACAAATAAACAATTAATTGAAGCAAGCGAAAAAGCATTACTAAATGTTGAAAAAAACATATCTTCTGAATTAACTTTGGGGGAGACAGGAAAAATAATTGAAGACACAATAAAATCATGCGGATTTAATCCAGTTGCAAATCTTTCAGGACACTCCCTTGAAGAATTTGATTTACATGCAGGAATTTCAATTCCAAATGTTGACAACAAATCAAAAACAAAATTTGGAAATGGACACTACGCAATTGAACCATTCGCAACAAACGGAAATGGAAAAATTCACGACGGAGAAAAAGGAAATATTTTCATGTGGATAAGTGACAGACAAACAAGAAACCCGAATGCAAGAAAAATTCTTGAATTCATAAAATACACTTTTGGACCAATGCCTTTCGCCAGTCGTTGGATAATTGAAGAATTTGGAAAGTTAGCAATAATTTCTCTTAGGCAATTAGAACAAGAAGGAATCCTTCACCATTATGCAATTCTAACTGAAGAAAAAGGAAAACTTGTTAGTCAAGCAGAAAACACTTTTCTAATAAACAATGACGAAGTTATTGTGACAACAAAATAAAAGTGTTTTTGCTCCCGAAGGGCGAGCCCAATAATTTTAAAATAAATAAGGCGAGTGTTGCAATGTTTTTGACAAGTCGTTTACCAATCGACCAAAAACATTGGTTCAAGCAGAAAACACTTTTCTAATAAACAATGACGAAGTTATTGTAACAACAAAATAGTTTAATTAAATTTTTTTAAAAAAGATATTGTCTAAATAGTTATATCTAGGAGTTATAATCTTTTCTTCATTCTTTATATAATCCCAATCATCATAATCAATTAAGTATATTTTTTTTAAATTTAAATCACATAAAATATTTTCTTTTTTAAAATCACCTGGAACAAACCCGTCTTTTTTTAAATTTATTAAAATCTCTTTATACAAATTAAAAAAATAATCAAAATTAAATCCATATAAAGAATCCATCCTTTTCAAAAAATACATATCTTCATTCACAAAACCAGGTAAAAAGATGCCTTTGTTTTCATGATAAATTTTGAAACTCCCAAAAACTCTTGGAACATTATATCCTTTTTCCCCTAATTTTTTTGATATCTTTTCTTGATGAATAACCATATTTGTAATAAAATCTAAATCCTCTGTTTTTTTTAAAATTTTTACAAGCTTTGTTTTTGGAATGGAATAAAGATGTGCCATTCCCCCAACATATTTAATATTATTATAATTAATTGTAAATTTCTTTGGTAAAATTTCAAACAGGCTTTTATCCATAAACCCCAAATTCTAAAATACTATTTAAAACTAATTAAATTTCTTTAATTTTTCATTTTTTCCAAAATATTTCCAATCAGCAAAATCGAACAAATAAGATTTATCTTCTTCAATGGAATATAATGCATTTAATACATAATCCACAGGAACATATCCAAGTTCTTTTGCCTTTTCTAATTCAAGCGAGGCAAAATAACTCGCCCTTTCAAAAAATTCAAGATGTTTGCCAGAATAAAAATCCCAAAAATCTATTCCAGAAATATATTTACTTAGATAAGCATTAAATTTAAATGGAAAAAATTTACTAATTGATATTTTAGAAATTCCAACTGGCATCGGAACAACCACATTGTTTTCAAATAAATCTTTAGCAAATTCAAATTCTTTTTCCAAAGAACGAAGAGTTAAATCAGACTGAAAAAAATTATTTGTTTTCAAAACTTTCCCAACATATTCTTCGTTCCCATTTCCACGTAAGAGATAAATATCAGAAGTTGTTCCTCTGTCATTCAAATGTTTTAAAGTAAATGTATTTACCATAAATTTCACACTAAAGAACAATATTTAAAATTAATTATACAAAACTAGTTATTATTTGCTTCAAAATTATTTCCATATTTTTTATATAGTTTAGACACATCAATTTGATTAATTGTCTTCTCTAAATTTTTGCAATTATCAATATCATCTTTTTTATTTATCTTTAGTCCTTCAAAAGCATAATTCATTAATTCTTCTTCAGAACAAGAATCCAAATATTTTTTGTATTCTTCCTTATTTTCCTTAAACAAAATCAGTAATTCATAAAGATTTAATTTTTCATTTTTCATAATAATTCAAAGTTTAAATTATATTTAAAATTGATTATATTTACATATTACTTTTTACTTCCATTATTTGCCTTTAATTCTTTTCAGATTCCAGCTACCTATCGTCTTTCCCAATTGTTAACACCAGTCAAAGTTAATTTATGCAAACAAGAATCATAAAAAAACTTATCTAAATTATTATATCCTTCCTTTGGGAAAAAACCTAATTTTGCCATCTTTTCTTTTTCCTCTTCAATTTTTTGATAAGCAATTTTTTTCATAAACGAAGGTAATTTGTCTCCCCTTTGACCTTCCGCTTTTTTCATAACAAGAGCAGGAGAATAATCACAATCATTAAAAAAATGAACTTCTTTTTCTAAAAGAGGTCGCTTAACATAATAAATTCCTTTTGATTCAGGAAAAGAAATTCCTTCCCTAACTAAATAATTCAAAATTTCATTTTCAAAAAATAATTTTTCAATCGCTTCATCTCCTAAAATTGGGCTACAACCAAACATTTTTTCAAAAAAACCTTCTTTTTTATTTTGAGCTAATAAGAATTTTGCAACATATTTATCATTCATTTCTAAAATACAATCTTTTCCATTCAAATGAAAATGAGTCTTAAGTTCATTACTAGATCGTTGATTATCTTCTTCTTTTTCTTTATCTTCCCAAAAGTCAATTTCAATAATTTTTGTGTTTTTCATTTTGATAAAGGAAAATACAAAAACTATCTTTTTAAATCTTTCATATAGAAAATTAATTCCAGATAGAATTATTCAACATTTTCTCTAAATCATTTACATTCAAAAATTCTTCTTTTTTATTTTTTTCTTTTTCAAGAAAGTTTTTTGGATCAACATATTTTGTCCAACCAAATTGATAATTAATATAATTAAAAGAATCACAAATCTCCCCTTTTTTATGAAAACCATATTTATCATCTTGCACATATTTTAAAAGTATTTTTCCATTTACAACCCCCAAATATTCATAAGGAGTACCTATCCCACTAGTTTCAGTAGAGATAATTCTTTTATTTTTAACTTTCCCAGAAATATCATCCAATTGTGGAATAAATGTATAATTCTCTAATTTTGTAATTATTTCACCTTTCTTAAATTCATTAATATGCTTTGGTTTTTGTTCCATAAAAAAAGAAAAAATTTAAACTTTATAAAATTTTCCAATTGTAATTACTTTATAATTACATATAAAATTATTTTTTCTTTGAAACTGGTTTCTAAAAAATTATTTTATACATAACAAAACAAGAACTAAAAAATTATAAATATATTAATCAATTACTCCTGGTAAACTGAACTTATTAATTAACCTTTTCAATAATTCTATGTTTCCAAAAAATATCCTTAACTGAACTATCAAAAACTTTAAGTTCTAAATCTTTTGGTAAATTTCTACTAAAAAAATCATTTCGAAAAGACAAATCTACATAATAAAATAAAGTTCCTGGATTAAAACTTTGAATAAAATCATGAAAAAAATCTTCCTTTGACTTATTAATTTGAATATGATTGAGAGAATTAGATAAATATACTTTATTAAATTTGGAATAATCACGACAAGAATCAAAAAAATTACCCTCCATGATTTTTAATTTTTTTAAATTCTGTTTAAATGAAGATATGTTAAATTCAGAAAAATACTTATTCCTTTTCATATAATTATCCTGAAATTCCTCCATTCCAAGAGGACACTGATATATAGAATTAAACATTTCATAATTTCCATTTTTAAAAAATAATACTCTTTCTCTAACCAAATCAACTTGAGCTCTGTCCCAGTCAATCCCAGATACTTTTGCACCATTTTCAACAAACATAAAAGAAGCATCTCCAGACCCTAAAATAGAATAAATATTATCTCCTTCTTTAGGATTAAAAAAATCCTTAATAACATAAATATTTTCATTCATAGCTTTGTATTTAGATTCTATCATAAAAACACTGAAACTATTTAATATAAAAATATTACTTTTTCTTTGAAACTGGTTTCTTTTCTTTCTTCGAACTTCCAGCTTCAGGCTTCAAGCTATTCATCATCTCTTCCATAGAAGGCATTCCAGACATTGGAGCAGTTTCACTAAATTTTTCTTCACCTTTTTGTTTTTTGATAATATCAAAAGCAACATTAAAGTCTTCCTTTGTTATTTTAATTTTTGTTAAATCTTCTTCCTTGTAATTTCTCTTAATTGAATTGATTCCAGCATTTCTACAAACTGATTCAATATCTGCTCCAGTCCAACCTTCACTCTCTTTTGCCATTTTCTCAAGATCAATTTCTTTCTCTAAAGGCATCTCTTTAGTATGAACCTTAAAAATTTCCTTTCTTGTTTCTAAATCAGGATTATATAACTCAACATGTGAATCAATTCTACCAGGACGTAAAATCGCAGGATCAATTAAATCTTTTCTATTAGTCGCCGCAATTACCATCACGTTTTCCAAATCTTCAACCCCATCAAGTTCAGTTAACAATTGATTTACAACTTTTTCACTAGAGTCACAACTTGCCCCATTTCCTCCACGAGATTTTGAAATTGAATCAAACTCATCAAAGAAAATTATTGCTGGAGAAACTTGTTTTGCTTTCTTAAAAATTTCACGAACATGTTTTTCACTTTCTCCAACCCATTTTGAAATTAATTCAGGTCCCTTAACTGAAATAAAATTAGCATTAGATTCTGTTGCAACAGCTTTTGCTAAAAGTGTTTTACCAGTTCCAGGTGGACCAAATAATAAAATTCCTTTTGAAGGTTTAATTCCAGCAGCCTTGTAAAGTTCTGGACGAAGAAGTGGAAGTTCAACTAATTCGCGAAGTTTTTCTTTGGCTTCTTTAAGTCCACCAATATCATTCCATTTAACATTTGGTTTCTTGATTAAAACTTCACGCATAGCACTAGGTTCAACCATCTTCATTGCATAAATAAAATCACTTCTCTTAACAATCAAATTATTAAGTAAAGTTTCACGTCTCTCAACAATATCTTTTTCTTCACGAGTAAGTGTTTCGCCTTCTTTTAAGTTCTCATCAACAATTCCTTCTTTTTCCATATCTTCAGACAAACTCATTAATTCATGATAAAAAGGTTTCACCGAATGAAGTGCAGCTTCTTTACATAAAACTTCCAAGTCAGCACCAGTGTGTCCAATAGTTTTATTTGCAATTTCTTCTAAAACAGTGTCCTTGTCTTCAATTGGCATATTTCTTGTATGAATTTCTAAAATCTTTCTACGTCCTTCTTCAGTTGGAGGATTAATCCGTAATTCTCTGTCAAACCTTCCAGGACGCCTAAGTGCTTCATCTAAGTCATCAGGCCTATTTGTTGCTGCCATAACAACAACTTGACCACGAGATTTCAAACCATCCATTAAAGTCAAAAGTTGAGTCACAACTCTCTTTTCAGCTTGATCTGTGCTTTCTCCTCTCTTTGGAGCAATTGCATCAATTTCGTCAATAAAAATAATTGCTGGAGCATTCTTTTGTGCTTCTTCAAACTTCGCACGTAAATTTTCTTCACTTCCACCATGATATTTACTCATGATTTCAGGTCCAGCAATTGAAACAAATTTCGCATCAGTTTCAGTTGCAACAGCTTTTGCTAAAAGTGTCTTACCCGTTCCAGGTGGACCAGTAAGTAAAACTCCTTTTGGCGCACTAACTCCAAGCTTCTCAAAAATCTTTGGATGTTTCATTGGGAACTCAACCATTTCACGAATCTTTGAAATTTCTTCATCAAGTCCACCAATATCTTCGTAATGAATATTTACTCCGCTACCTTCACCAATTGAATCAGAAATTTGTATTTTTGTACTCTCATTCATTAAACCAGTTTCTAAATTCTTAGGTAAAATTTTTGAAACAACACAAACCAATTTCTCTCCATTACTCAAAGACAAAGTATTCTTTTGTCCAATGTAAACTGGAGAACCACCAAACATATTTCTAAATAATTCTTCATTTCTTTTATCTTTCAAACTTGGAATAATACTTTCTTTCATTTCCTCCGGAGTAATATTTTCATTTTCCAAAACAGAAATTTCAATACTTCTCAAAGGACTCAGTTTTTGATCACTGACACTTACATGAACTTTTTCTCCAAGTGAAACACCAAGAACATGACGAATTCCCCCATCAATACCAATTTTTCCCTTAAGTGCATCATCTGCTCTAACTGCTCTAAAAACTTTTTTTGAATTTCCAATTTGAACAAAATCTCCCGAGTTAATTCCTAGTTCTTCTAAGTTAAAACTAGAAATAGAAACTAATCCTTTTCCTCTAAATTCCTGTTTAGATTCAACAACTTCTAATGCAAATTTTTTATCTTTCATCTTCTAAACGATACCTCCAAAATTCCATTCTTAAAAATAAATTCCATGTCTTTAGTTCGAATAGTTTCATTCAAAGGATATTCTGAAATAATTTTATTTTTACTTTTTATTTCCAAAATTTTTCCTCCAGTAGCAACTTCCTCTCCATAATCATTTACAACAAGTTCATCTTTAACTGCTGCACTAACATCTTCCTTCCCTGAATAATCAAAAATAAAATAAACGTGTCTCTTTGTCATAACTTTATCTAAAAGAGCTTTTCCAAAAACAGTTCCTTTTGTTTTACGTCTAACTTGTCTTTTTCCATCAGGACCAACACTTGAATATTCAACAAATCCGTCTCCGCCCAATTTTCTAAATAATTCATCAATACTTCCTCCAAAAAAATCATCTCCAAACATTTTAATTCTACGTTTCTTTCTTTACTAAAACTTATTTCTAAATTTTATCCAAAGTAACTTCCTCCCATGTTTTGTATTGCTGATTTTGCATTATTCAAGAACTGATCTTCAATCCTTTTATAAATTTCAATTGATTGTTTTGTCACACTAGGTTTAACTTTTCTAATAGCAAGTTCAAAATGTTTCTTTGAAACAGTTTCTGCATTCATGTCTTCACGTAAAGCAATCATTGCTGCTTCACGAGTAAGTGCTTCAATATCTGCACCAGTAAATCCTTCTGCCTCCTTTGCTAGTTCCCCTAATTTAACATCCTTTGCTAAAGGCATATTCTTTGTGTGAATTTTAAAAATATTAAGTCTACCTTCTTCACTTGGTGCATTAACAAGAAGAATTTTATCAAATCTTCCAGGACGAAGAAGTGCAGTGTCAAGCATGTCTGGTCTGTTTGTTGCAGCCATCACTAAAACATCTTTCATATCTTCAATTCCATCCATTTCACTTAGTAATTGATTCAAAACTCTTTCTGTTACTTTATTTTGGTCAGTCCCCCTACGTCCAGCAATAGAATCAATTTCATCAAAGAAAACAATACATGGACTAACTTGTCTTGCTTTTTCAAATATTTTTCTTATTCCTTCTTCGGATTTACCAACCCACATAGAAAGTAACGACGGTCCTTTAATTTGAATAAAATTTGCTTCACTTTCTTTTGCAACAGCCTTAGCTAAAAGTGTCTTACCCGTTCCAGGTGGGCCATAAAGTAAAATTCCTCTACTAGGTCTAATTCCCATACGTATAAAACTTTCAGGATGTTTCATTGGCCACTCTACAGCTTCCTTTAAATCATCTTTAATTGTATCAAGGCCACCAACATCTTCCCAACCAACATTTGGTGTTTCTACTAAAACTTCCCTCATAGCACTAGGTCTAACAACTTTAAGTGCTAAGATAAAATCTTCTTGTTTAATGATTAATTTTTCCAAAATTTCTGGCATAATTACATCATCATCAATTTTTATTTTATCTAAATTTTTACGTAAAACATTCATTGCAGCTTCCTTTGTCAAAGATTCTAAATCAGCCCCGACAAAACCGTGCGTCAACGAAGCAATTTTATCTAAATCAACATTCTTGTGTAAAGGCATTCCTCTTGAATGAATTTTTAATATTGTTAATCTACCTGCTTTATCTGGAACACCAATTTCAATTTCTCTGTCAAACCTTCCAGGACGTCTAAGTGCAGGGTCAATTGCCTGAATTCTGTTTGTTGCACCAATAACAATAACTTTCCCACGAGAATTAAGTCCATCCATCATTGTCAAAAGCTGTGAAACAACACGCCTTTCAACTTCACCATTAACTTCTTCACGTTTAGGAGTAATTGCATCAATTTCATCGATAAAAATGATTGAAGGCGCATTCTTTTCCGCTTCTTCAAAAATACTTCTAATCTTTTTTTCACTCTCCCCATAAAACTTACTCATAACTTCTGGACCATTAAGTAAAATAAAATGTGAATCAGTTTCAGTTGCTACTGCCTTTGCTAAAAGTGTTTTACCAGTACCAGGCGGACCATGTAACAAAACTCCTTTTGGAGGAGTCACCCCTAATTTATTAAAAATTTCCGGATGTTTCATTGGAATTTCAACCATCTCACGAACTTTCTTAATCTCCTCGTGAAGCCCACCAATATCTTCATAATTTATTGTAGGAATTTTGTCTTCCAAAATATCAACAGATTTTGAATTCAAAACAACTTCAGTGTTTTCAGTAATTATTACAGGACAATTTGGGTTTGACGAAACAACAACAAATTTTAATTGAGTTATTCCTCCACCAAGTTGACCAAATCCCATATTTCCTAAAATGTCCCCGAGGTTTCCAAAAATATCATTCAAATCACCAAATTCTTCACTCATTAAATCTTTTCTTCGCTGAACACCACCTAAAACTAATAAATCACCTTTAACAACAGTTCTACCAAGAAGTCCTTTCCTTAAACTATCTGGGTCTCCTTGAATCATAACTCCCTTTTGTGCTGGAGCAATTGTTATTTTTTTTGCTTCTTTTACTTGAGCCTTTTCAACAGTTACTTCTTCACCAATTGAAACACCAGCATTTTTTCTTAAAATTCCATCAATTCTAATTATGTCTTCACTGTCAGCAGGATAAGACCTGTCAATTATTGCAACAGTATTTTTAGTTCCCTTAATTAAAATTGTGTCTCCTCTTTTGATTCCTAACTTTCCAGCTAGATTCAAATCAATTCTTGCAATACCTTTGTAAGCATCATCTTGAAGTGCCTCCGCAACTTTCAATTTCATATTTTTCATTTCTTCACTCATTTTTCTTTCTCCAAAAATTTATCAAACGTTAAACTTAATCTTCCTGATTCTTCAAAGCAAAGTTTTACCATGTCATTCATAAGTTTTTCTTGGTCTTGCATGAAAGACACAATCTCCTTTGGAATTGAAACAGCGTAGCTGTTACCAACAATTCGCATCTTTACTTTAAATTCTTTCTCACGAAGATCTTTAAATTTTTTATACTCCTCCTCATCTTTTGGGTGAATAATTTTATCATGACCATTTGGACACACAAGAGCCCTTAATTGAAACCCATTTCGAATAACCGTCGCTCGTTCCATCTCCTTTCCGCATTTTTTGCACAAGATTGTGTGTTCAAAGATATCCATGTGTATATTATCCGTGTATACAGAAGAAATATACTTGAAGTATTTAAAGATTATGGTTTCCTGAAATATAATTTATGAATTTTTAGGTTTTCTAAAAAAAATCTCTTCAACACGACCATTCGCAACCTTACGATAAATAACTCGATAAACATAATGTTTTCCAATAAAATCTTTTCTCTTGTCATGATTTTTTACTGGATGCCTATTGTGAAATTTATGTGATGCTCGTTCAACCCAAGAAGGAACATTTAATTGAGTTAACTCTTCCCAACCAAACAAGTCTTTTTTCTTTTTTCTATTTTTATAAATTCCATTAATAATTCCTTCAACAATCTCTGACAAAATACCCATAACCAAAAAACAAAAACAAAGTATAAAAATTTAATTCCTTAATACAATTAAATCAAAATTATGTCTTATCTTAATAAAAAGGAAATTTCTTCGTAATTAGGGCGGGCGGGCGCGTTTCAATAATTCGGGCGTGAGACATAGCAAAGAAATTTCCGAAAACAAAACTAAATCACAATAATCCTTAAATAATATTTTTTCATGAATTAATAATGCTAGCAGCAATGGACAAAAACACGCCTTTTGAAAAAATGTTTGAATCATATATAAAAATTAATGAATCAATAAGAAAACAAACAGGAAAAAATATTTCTTTTGGAAATGTAAAACAAAGTAGTAGAGGAAAAATAGAAGAATTAGTTGATGTGCCAATTAAAAGAATAGAAGTTTACAAAACTATTCAAAAATATCTAAAGGAAGATGATTATGCAAATATTTGTTTAGAACTTGATAAAAAATACCCAAAAGGATTATGGAAAGATTGCTTTCCAAAAGTTCACATATTAACAACTTTAATTAATAACTATATAGAATATTTCTAAATCTTCTCTTTAATGTTAACATAAGTTCCAATATCAACTAAATTAAAAAGCTCAATAACATCATCATTCTTCATTCTAATGCAACCGTGTGAATAAGGCTTTCCAATAGAACCCTCTTTTGAAGTTCCGTGAATATAAATTGGCCTAAGTGCAGTATTTTTATTTTCTTCCTCAATTCCCCTCAAAAATAAAATCCTTGAAGTAATTAACGAGTCCTCCAAATTAATCTTATCATTTGTTATTCGAGAAATTTTTCCTGTGTTTTTTCCTCTAAAAAATATTGTTCCCTTTTCCACATCTTCTCCTAATTTTCTATTAATTGTATGAATTCCTGTGGGAGTTTTTTCGCTATTCATTTCATTTCCAAATCCCTTCTTTCCCGTTGAAACAAAATATTCTTTCTCAATAGAAAAATTTTCTTTGGTATTTGAAACAAGATACATCTTTTCCTCCTCTCCATTCAAAAATAAAACTCTTTCCTTGTCTTCAATATAATAAAATTTCTTCATGTCAAAATAAGCACTTTTTAATTTGTCTTTAATTGACACATCAAAAAAAGAATTTTCTAAAAGTGAATATGGTGAAACAATACTTGGTAAAACAACACCTGCAACCAAACTCGTTAAAAATTTACGAAGATTCATACTTAAATTCTTTATCTATTGAAACTACTTTCACTCAAGAATAACAAACATTAAAAACTCTGAAATTAGCTTAAAATCATGAAAGGAATTGATTTAGAAAAAATTGCAGAGAGAACAATTGCAAACAAAATTGGAAAAGAAGGATTGCCCGATTTATTTATCCTTTATTTCAAAAGTTGGAACCAAGAAACAGAAGAAGGAAAAATAACATATAAGACATGGCAAATTCCAGATAAAGAAATAAAAAATATTTTATTAAACGATTGTAAAATGTATGAAAAAATTGGAATTGGAAAACCATTAAATAAATATTTA
>JAACWB010000055.1:965-1954 GCA_009992215.1 archaeon | reverse complement strand
TCAATGAGACACATTGAAAAATTCTTTTTTGCTGGACTTGACTTACTTTATTTCTTAGTGTATAATTAATCACATTGATAAATTGATAATATGCTATAATGAATTATTCATTCAAGAAAAGGAGGGACTTCTTATGCTTTAACAAAATAAAACAAGTGTAGAAATCTTATTGCAAGTGTAGAAATCTTATTGATGGTAAGATACAAATTATGGAGGAGTTGAAAAACTCCTCCAACTTCTTTTCTCACAAAAGGATAATGGTATGACAATAAAAACAGAAGAATTATTTAATCCCTACAAAATGTTTAGAGGAATAATTATACCTCTTGAAATATTAAATTCAAATCTTCCTACTTCGACAAAAATAGTTTATGGTGCTCTTCTCTTTTTTGCAGGAAAAAAAGGATATTGTTGGCCTAAACAAGAAACATTAGCAAAATTTACAAATATAACAAAAAGAAGGATTCAATACCATTTAGATATTCTCGAAAAACAAGAACTAATAAAGAAAGAAAATCCTACCGGAAAAGATAAAGGAATTCATAAAACTAATAGATATTTTTTCGCATATCACGAGTGTTTTCGAGGTGCTGAAAAAAACGTCTTGAAAGACGTTCGAGACGCTGAAAAAAACGTCTCTTATAATAGAAGAGAAAGAGATTCACAAAGAAAAAGAGAAAGAGATACAGCTTTTCTTTTTGAAAACATAAAAAGAAAAGAGGCAAACTCTGCCGAGTTTGACTATGTTCAAGGGGAAAAAATTTCTAAAAATAAGAATGAAAGAAAAACCACTCTTATCTCTGAAAGATCATCTCAACTTTTTAAAAGTTCTAAGAAAGAGATGAAACCCATTATTTCTGATGAGCATCCCAAACCCCTTCCAAAGTATTCCAAAGTTATCAAAGAGATGGTTGATTACTGGAATAGCAAGTCTGTACTTAGAAAACACACAAGGACAGATACCTCAACATTCAAAAATATTATTTTTC
>JAACWB010000055.1:0-951 GCA_009992215.1 archaeon | reverse complement strand
AATTTGCTTTGATTGTAGAAGATCTCACTTTATTTCCAAAAAATAAACAATATATCAAAAGATTGGGTATTTCAAATTTCTTATTTGATGTGACTTCAAGCAAAGTAGAAAGTTATTTTTTGTACTGTTTTGAGGGGAAACTGGAAAAGAATATTGTAGATTATTTTCCTGAACTGACTTTGGAAATAGCCAAACTTTTTAAAGAAGTTAATGGTAATAATTATAAATTTTCTGATGATCAAATGAATAGAATTATTTTGGCAAGTTCTCGCTTATCTTCTTTCTTTCTTAAAAATAATCAAAAAATAAAAGGCAGATATTATGACAACAAAATGAAAGCACAAGTGTTGATCGAGTCTGTTTTGAAGGATACGCAAGGCAATACTTTTACTCCTGGACATCTTTGTTCAAACGACACTTTTGACAGAAGATTACCACAATTTTGTGAAGATCATATATTTATTTCATGAAAAAAGGGGGTTGAATGAAAACAACATATGAAACTTTAGTTGAATTAGTACAGGCACGGAAAGGATATAAATATTTAACTAAAAATAAAACTTCTCCTTATCAAAATTTTAAATACGACTTTCGCAAGAAAATATATCGAACAGAACGATTAGATCAAAACATAAATATGGAATGTGGAAAGGGGTTTAATCTGGCCACTCTTGATTGGATTTTATCAGATTGCTCATTTTTACTTGATGCAATTATCGTTGAGTTTTGTATCCCGCCAGAGGGTAAAATAATTGTACCCCGAAACAGCACTGGGAAATTCCGAACCGACATAATTAAATATAAAAAAACACATAAACCCGAAGATTTATTCCCACAGCTTAAAGGGCTGAAGAAAAAATTAAAAGGCTATAAACCCATAAATCCTATAGTGGCAACCAAACTGCCCCCCAAAGGTGAACTAAGAAAGATTTTAAAAAGGATAAAGGATTT
>JAACWB010000017.1 GCA_009992215.1 archaeon | reverse complement strand
GGGTGACCCTTAACTTTTAATTCAAAACTTTTGTAATATCCAAAAGGAGCACGAGAAACTTCATAACCTTCTTTAGATAATTTTTCATCAGCATTTTCTAGAATAGATACAGCCTCTTTAGGAGAACCCAAGTTACTTGATAAATGAGCATAGGGATAAAGAACAATTTTTTTAGTTCCAACACTCTGAGCAATTTCTTTTATATTCTTAAGGTAATCTTCTAAAATATTCAAATTGTCTCCTTTCTCAACAGCAGTTAAGACAACAAGTGCCTCTTCGACTTTTTTCTTTGAAATTTCTTTTGGAGACAAATCTTCCATACTTTTTAAAGCTTTTTTCAAACCTTTCCATTCAATATAATCCACATGTAAACAAAGTATCTTCATAGCCAGATTAGCAAATTAGATTTTATAAAATTATAGAAATACAAAAAAAGTGAAAAAAATGAAAAAATATTATTTGTAATGCACAAACTTTATAAATCGACTATATTACAACATATCACCAATGAAAAAAAAGGTGAATCATGAAAAAAAGATTATTAACTCTACTAGTAGCAGGAACTTTACTTCAAAGCAACATATGGGAATCCCTTCCTTATTCTAAAGAATATTCAAAAGATTCTAAAATAGAAAATAAAATTGAAATATTTAATTCTAAAAAAGTTTATGAAAATAAACCCTTAAGTAAAAATGAAGTAAATGAAATTTTATCTGAAATAGAAATTTCTAATAAATACTTTCCAAAAAAAACTCTTGAAAAAATGACTTTGAAAGAGTCTTCTAGAAACCCTTGGAAGATTAATGAAAAATCAAAAGCAAAAGGAATCCTACAAATAAAAAAAGAAACATGGAAAGAAATTAACCCTGAAGTCCCCTATAAAACAAATTGGTATAATCCTAAACAAAATATCCAAACTGGAATAAAATATCTAAATTGGTTAAAAAATGCTATCTCTAAGAACAACCCCAAATGGGAAACAATTTCTCACGAAGAAAAAAAGGGACAAATAATTGTGGGATATAATTGGGGATATGGAAATTTGATGAAAAGTGGATGGAATCCAGAAAAATTTCCAAAAGAAACAAGAGATTACATTAAATTTGTTTTGGGGGAAATGGGAAGAAAGGATATTTAAAGAGTCATTACTTAATAATAACAATATGAAAAAAACAATAATTAATTTGCTTCTGCTTGGAACACTTGCTCTTCCAATAAATAATCTAGTTGGAAACTTTGAAAAGAATATAACTCACAACAAACCCAATTATACTCTTTTTCTAGATGCAGAAAAAACAGAAATGCAAAGAATGTCTAAAGAAAATTTAAATCAAATATTTCAAAACTTTAAAAAACAAAATCTTGAAGACAGAATTATTTATGAGGGGGGATGAAAATAAAGTTAGTTAATGAAAACAAAGAAATAAAAATTCCAAGCTGGAAAAGGTTAGGTGTTGAGGGGGAAGATATGTGTTCCCAATATGCAAGAAAACTTGCTTCAAGATTAGGATATAATCTAAATATTTGGGGGGAAACTTGGAACCTTTACAAAAACAATCCTTGGGTTCCATTCTCTGAAGATAGTCTCAAAAGAGGATATCTTGTTACTCTTTTTAATCCTACAAGTAAATATAATAAAAAAGGACGTAAAGAAACTCACACTGCAGTTTATTTGGGAAAAGATGAACAAGGAAAAATGTATATTGCCGAACAAAGAGGAAATAAAACAAAAATATCCACAACTGAAGAGATAAAAAAAGATGGAATGACTCCTGTAAGGATAATCAAAACTGAAAAAAAATCACTCTAACTTAATTTTAGAATTAACAATAATTGAAGATTTTTCATTTACAAATAAAGGATCTATTTCTATTTCTTGAATATGGGAATTTTCATTAATAAATTTGCAAAGTTTAAGAACAAATTCTTCAAAATTTTTTTTAGATCTAGAAGAAATAGTTTTTGGAAATTTTACCTCTTTAACCATCTTATTCAACTTTTTCTTATTTATCGGAAACAATTTAAAACTAATTCCTTTTTGATTTTCTTCATTAGTTCCTAAGTAACCAAAAGTTAAGGAAGGCTTAGAAGAAGAATTTCTTTTAACTAAAACAAAAAATTCCTTTCCATTAATTTTTTTCTTGAGAATAATTCCCCTAAATCCCTTACATTTTTTTAAATGTTTAAAATCTATTAACGCTCCAGTATAAGTTTTTAAGTTAGATACTAATTTTTCTGAAGTTTTGCTCGGGAGATTTCTTCCTGAAACCTTCATAATTGAATCAATCCCCACTTTTCTTAAAGAGTTTTTTAATCCAAAACGTGTTAAGAAGAAAATTCTTTCAACAACTTCAAAACCCCCTCTTTCCAACAAATTAAGCGAATCCTTTTCTGACAACTCCTTCATCAAAATCCCTAAGAAGTTTATTTATATATACTTTTCGAAATATATATTCCACAAGATATTTTGCAATTAAAGCCAAAAAAACAGCCCGAAACCTTTAAAAATAAATTTTTCATCCCAGTCCTATGAAAAGAAGTTCAAGACGTTGGAAAAAGAAAAATCAAATGCGTTGGAAATGGCAAAGAAAAAGACTCAGAAAGGAAAAACATAAGCGTAAGCTAAGAAGAGAAAGGTCTAAATAAAAATAGTCTTCTAAGTGTAACAATTCTTAAAAATAAGGTAAAAGTTTAATTTTATGGAAAATGATTTTAATCCTGAGAAAGCAGCTAAATTATTTGGCGAATATGCAAGACTTTTTAAAAAAATTGAAGGAAAGAAATATTAATGAAATAGGAAGTAACCCAGATTATATAAAATTTCTAAATGCGCAAGAATACTTAAAAAGCTTAAATGGAAAACAAATTCTTGAAATGGCAGAATATTATGAAGAAATTTATAATGGAGATGACATAAACAATTCTTTTATTTGTAGAGAATTGAAAAATAGTTATAAAAATTTGAAAGAAAAAAATGAAAAATTAAATGAAGAAAATTTTAAATTAAAGATTAATTTAAAATCCAAATTAGAAAAAATTATTGAGCCTATAAGGAAATAATTGAGATTTTAAAAGAGATTTAACTTTAATTTTATAGATTATTTTGAATCAATATTCTTAAAAACGATTTTTTCTTAAGGTGTTTTAATGGACTCAGAAAAAGAGGAATTTTGGTGGGGAATTTATGATAATTATGGTTCTTCAAAACCCCTAGAAAAAAGTCTAATTGGGACAGTATTTACAAATAAAGACGATGCAGAAAGAATCTATGTTCGAGTTTATTCTGGAAAAGTAAGAATTATAAAAAGAGACCCTAAGGAAATGAATTATAAAATAGAAAAAGAAGGAAAAATTTTGGGGTATTTAGAAAATAATCTTGAAGCATTTCAAATAATAAGGAGTTTGGAACATTTAGGAGAGATAAATGTTATGAAAAACCTTACTTATTTTGAAGTCAATAAAATAATTCCAGAAAATAAAAAATTAAAGAAAATTCCCTATGCCTCTTTTTTTCACAAAGACCATGCAAATAAATATCTAACCACCATAAAACCAAAAGCAATAATAAAACAAACTGAAATCATTCCTTCAAATTTAGACTCAAAAATAATTCTAGATGACAAAGAAATTGCATTCTTCTGCAAAAATGGAGAAGCAAAAAAATTTAATAAAAAATTTTTAGAAGGGGGAGCAATTTTAAAACAAGTTTTTAAAAAGTAAAAAAATGAATCAAAGAAGAAAACTAAAAAAGGGATTAATTACAAGAGAGGAAATCAAATTAGGAAAAAAAAGCAAGTTAGAAAAACTTTCAGAGAAAATCCTTACCTCTTTTTCTTCAAAAGATTCTGATGGGAAAATTTATGTTAATTTCTGTTCCTATTCAAGACACCCCGGAATAATTGGAGATGTAGTTTATGAACAAAGAAAGTGTTACCAATGCTTTCATTACCGAAAACTAAAGGAAGAATAAAAAGGAATAACTTAATCTTCCCTCTCAAATAACAAAGCAATCTTTATAAAAAAGGACTGGTTAAAATAAACATGGCAAATGATATCTGGACAGAAAAATATAGACCAAAAAATTATGATGAGGTTGTAGGACAAGATGAGATAGTCAAAAGAGTAAAGGCCTTAACTAACTCTATGAATATCCCCCACCTTCTTTTTGCAGGACCAGCAGGAACAGGAAAGTCTACTCTTGCATTAATAGTTGTAAAAGATTTATTTGGTGAAAATTGGAAAGAAAATTATCTAGAACTTAATGCAAGTGATGAGAGAGGAATAAATATTGTTCGTGAGAAAGTGAAAAATTTCGCAAGGACAAAATCCTTAGGTAGCGTTCCATTCAAAGTAATATTCCTTGATGAAGCTGATGCCCTAACTCCTGAAGCTCAGCAAGCATTAAGAAGAACCATGGAAAATTACGCTCAAACATGCCGTTTTGTTATGTCTTGCAACTATTCTTCAAAATTAATTGATCCGATTCAATCACGTTGTGCAACATTCCGGTTCAAATTACTTGAAAAAAAGGATGTGAAAAAAGTTCTCGAAAGAATTTCCAAAGAGGAAAAACTTGAAATTGATGAGGATTCAATAGAAGCTATTTATGAGGGAAGTGATGGAGATTGTAGACGTTCCGTGAATTTTTTACAATCAACTGCTGCTGTCTCTCCAAAAATATCAAAAGATTTAGTTAAAACAATCATCTCTGAAATAAAACCAAAAGATGTGAGAGTAGTATTAGACTATGCAATTTCGGGAGACTTTGAAAATGCAAAAGAAAAATTATTGAATTTAATGTTAAAAGAGTCTATTTCAGGGCAAGACATCATTAAATCAATTCAAAAAGAAATTTGGAATATGAGTATTGAACCGGAAATAAAAGTGAAATTAACCGAGAAAACAGGTGAAATAGAGTTTAGAATTGTTGAAGGTTCAGATCCTTTTATTCAACTCCAATCTCTAATTGCAAGTTTTGTTTTGGCCGGCCTTGGAAAATGAAATTA
>JAACWB010000054.1 GCA_009992215.1 archaeon | reverse complement strand
AAAAGGATTCCAAATGCTAGAATTTTATTATGAAGATTCTGTTTATGGTTCTTTAATTTATAATCCAGAAGACAGAGTTGAAGAAATAGTTTCAGAGGATCTTTCAGAAATAAATGAAACCATAAACGAAACTAATGAAACAATAATTTATGAAACAAACATAACAAATGAAACAATTGTAACAGTGAACGGGACAAATATTACTGTAATTAATACAACAAGCTGTGAAACAGCAAATCTAAGTAAATGTATTGTTGACAAAGAAAGATGTTCTGGGGAAATAAAATACACCGACACTGAAGCGTGCTGTGCAGGAGATTGTGTTCAAATAGAAAAAAGTAACACTGGGAAAATTATTGGTTGGTCAATAATAATTGTTCTAGCTTTATTCCTAACATGGTTTTTGAAAAAGAAATATCGTGGAGCAAATCCGGGCAAAATAAATTTGTTTAATATTGCAAAAGGAAAAGATTAATCATTTCTTGTCTTCTTTAGGCATATATTTTTTCAATTGGTTTTCTAGAATTTGTCTTTCCATTTGTATAACTCTTGCAACTTCGTCATACTTGTGAAGTCTTCTTGTAAGTTCATTCAAAATATCCCCGTAACCAAAGTTTGTCAAAACAATATTTTCTGGTTCAATAATATCAATGTGTGCAGGCATATACTTAAACATCAAAATTGCTAATTGTAAAGCTTGTTCAACTTCAACTTCAATTTCAGCATATGAAGTAAACATTCCTGGTTTCTTTTCTAATTCTTTTGGTTCATGTATTGTTTTTTCAACAACGCTAACTCCAGGTTCATTATCAATATCTGTAACAAGTTTCTCCAAAGTTTCAACTAAATGTTCTTTTGGTTTTCCAAGCACTTCAATTATCATTACTGCAACAATATCGTGACTCTTTTCTCTATTTTTTTTATCTGAACTCATTTTTCTTTTCCTTTGGTTTAAACAAGTATAAACCAGCCAAAATTATGCAAAACCCAACTATTGAGTACTTAACAT